>NZ_PJBM01000249.1:0-42108 GCF_002836075.1 Shewanella sp. GutDb-MelDb
AACATTAATAACGATCCTCAAAAAAAATGCAGAAAATAGATCTTTCTTGATAAGTTATACTCAGAAAAAAAACTTTAAATATTTCAGCCTGTGTAAAAGTGGATCAGCAGTAGTTAAGATCATCAATTAGTCGTATTGATCTTTACTCGAAGATCTACGCCAATATTACTTGATATCAATAACACGACTCGCTTTGCGGTATTGGATCTTCCAACCTATCCAGCGCGGTAATTCCCAACGTGTAGGCCCCTGCTTACGGCCACCTTTAACGTAATCTAAAATAACCAACTTACGTTTTGGTTCATACGCAACCGTCAACTTAAGCTCAGGCAATTGCAGTACCGCAGGATAGAGCTGATCAAACTCTTCGCGCTGCCAATCAGGGATACCGTCAAACAGTAAATCATCACCCTCAAGCAAGCTTAAATCCTCAAAGCTCTCAACCCCTAATTGCACCAGCTTGTCTTTAAGATAAGTATCGAGCACTAAAGGCTGTTTAATCTCATTTTCAAACTCTGCTGTTTTTCCCAGTGCAAACCATATATTCCATGCCGCAATATCAGCCGTTAAGCGCTTAGCAACACCTGACAATTCACGCCCTTGTATAATGCTACGGGCAATAGCCTCTGTCGCCTGCTCACCCGATGCCCGCTCAAAACGAGAATCTATCACTCTGCCAGCATATAGCCGCTCGATAAGCACTTTACGCGTCGATGAGCGCTCTTTATTTTCAGCTAACCTGTCTTCACCTAATCCCGCTTGGCAAATTAGCTGAGTTGAAATGGGCGCCATTATTGAAGCCAAGTTCAATGTTTGCTTCACCCCTTTACCCGCAATAGAGTGTTGGTCAAATACCACCGCAGCAATTGCCGCCTCTTTACCGGCATAATCTTTAAGTTCAGCACTAAAGCGGCTATCACGGCCTATCTGTACTTCACTAAAGCCATTACCTAACGCTTGTACCCGTTTAATACGCCGAACAAACGCCAGCTCTGGTAGTGCCTTAATCACCGCCAACAACCAACGAGTTCGCAAAGCCTCTGATTTACGATCTAACACCGCGGCCTTATTCAGTTTAGGCAGACCTAAACCTTGTCTAATTTGGTTCGCTAGCCTGCGGGCTTCTTTAATGCCGTGATGGTCAATATTAACAAAATCGACAGCCGGCTCTCGAATCAATTTAACCAGGGTAAATGCGTCACATCCCAGCGGTTCCCATTCATGCAGCGACTTAACATCGTATTCTGCCGTTGGTTGCTGATACAAACGCTGTGGCACACTAATCGCCGCAGCTAAATCCACCATTAACTCAGTGCATTCATCATCTGGCATAGCACTAATCAAATGCGCGAACTGCGTATCTATCGGCAACGGGAATAACTTTCTGCCATGAGCTGTGACTTTGCCCTGATTATCAATGGCCCCCATAGCAAGTAAGCGGCTTTCTGCTATTGCTAGCGGTTTACTGTTAATCGCATCAACAAAGGTTAATTCCGCTAAGCGCACACCACTGCATGCCGCGGCCAACATAGGTTCAACTAACTCTTCGCGCTGTAGTTCTGGTGGTGTCATCGCCTCTAATGGCGCGTGCTCACCCCATAAACGCACACATAAGCCCGCTTGAGTTCGGCCCGCGCGCCCT
Source organism: Shewanella sp. GutDb-MelDb (assembly GCF_002836075.1). Classification (NCBI taxonomy): domain Bacteria; kingdom Pseudomonadati; phylum Pseudomonadota; class Gammaproteobacteria; order Alteromonadales; family Shewanellaceae; genus Shewanella; species Shewanella sp. GutDb-MelDb. Next base: position 1,643 of record NZ_PJBM01000249.1, read on the forward strand.
TTTCGTTGATCAGTACTGGCTCTTGATATTCGGGCCAACGACAACACCGTTCGACCATTACGTTGATGTGTGCGCCGCTCAAGCCCTGAATCAATCACGGCCGTCACGCCAGGAATAGTCAAAGAGGTTTCAGCAATATTGGTCGCAAAAATAACCCGCTGTGTATCCGCATTGGCTAACAGCGACTGTTGCTCAGTGGCAGATATTCCGCCATGTAGCGCAACCAGATCAATATGGGGTGTGCTACCCGCTGATGACGTTGATAGAGCTAAAGACTGACACGCCTGTAAACAAGATTGGATTTCGCGTTTACCGGGTAAAAACACCAGAACATCGCCAGTCGTTTTACTCAGAAGTGATGTCAGTGCGGTTTTGACCTTTTGCTCTAAACTGGATATATCCGGTAACTGCTGACTGTCCATTGACTGGTACGTTAGTTCCACGTGAAACATTCTACCTTTTGCCAACAACCTCTTGGACTTAACTCCAATAGAATCAGACAAGTAGTCATTCAACCTTGCACCATCAATCGTCGCAGACGTGAGAATTAAACGGTGTTGTGCACGCTTTTTAAGTAATGCTAACAGTAAATCGGTATCCCAACGGCGCTCATGAAACTCATCAATAATCACCGTATCAAAACAAGCCAAGCCCGCTTTTTCATCTATACCATTGTGTTGCAGTGACAACCCGTCCATAGACAGCCAACGCAACGCGATACCCGGCGTCACAAAGGCAATATCGGTATTTTCATCAACAGTTGAATCAAAACGAATGGCATGGCCTACGTTTAACGGCCTAGCACCTTTTGATAAAGAGCCTTTAGCTAACTCGCCGACAAAACTGGCCAACGCCAAGCACGCCACCCGCCTAGGCTCCACCACCAACACTCGCCTTCTTCTGCCATCACTCTCAGGTTCAGCACACCAAAGCGGTAAACGCGTCGATTTACCCGACCCCGTATCAGACTCAACCACCAAGTGATGGTCTTTAATGGCAGATTTAAACTCATCATAGAGTGCATCTATCGGTAAAGAGTCGATAGCGAAAGAATCGCTGGGAAGAGGAGCTTGCGGTGATTGACACTGTTCGGCTTGAGGCTGCTTTTTCATAGTGGTCGCGTATGGCTAATTATTAACATAGAGGTTGGAAGGCTTATCGGCTAATTTATAATCGAAGTATTTACGATTCTTGGGGCCGGCGACGTTGGCGCTGATCTTATTGGGCTACTTGAGGACTAATGGATCTGTTTGCTGGCTTATGAAGATGTTATTCATGGCTTTGACATATTGTACACCTGTCGTCTGCACCTTGTCTGTTCACAAGATTGAAAGAACTTTTAGCTTTCATCAGCTTTTGTATTCTTGGATAAAGTTATGCTTGGCTTAGCAGAAAGGTAATCTATCTCCTCCATGCAGATACTTCTGCGAGTCGCCGCAAGCACATCTGACCTACAGGGTCTTCTTTAAAGACATTTCCCATATCCCTATGGGTCAGTGGAGGAAATGCCAAATTTTGTAAGGAACAAAATGGGCCCTGTGGGCTCAGCGATTTCAAACAACCTCCATGTTTAAAAGCCAGTTCGGCATCCTTGCCTCTCGTTCGAAGACTATCACTTCTATTTAGCATTTATTTATGATGACCGATTCGGATATTTTCAGTGATGAGTCAATTAAATAGACTATTCGCCTCAACAAATGAGGCGATTAAACCTATTATTTGCCTCATGCTCAATTATCACTTCGATTGAATGACTTAGATATTTCTAAACGGGATAAAAAGGTTCGATTGATAAATTGGATAGATATAGAGCCAGCGCTTCGCTCTCTTCGGTTTCGAACAGGGTGAAACTATGCTCATCATGGCCAATGTTTAGAGAAGTTTCAGGTTCATGCAGTGAGCCAAGATTAGTGGCGGTAACGATAGAATAGCCACTCGTAATCGTGTTCTCTCGTTCCTCTTTATTTGGATAATCGACCCAGAGGACTAGGTATTAGCTGCTGTCCTCTAAGCCTGAGATCTCAGAGTCTATCTTTGCCTTAAACATAAAGCTTGGGCACACATCATTGTGCCAGCTCTTATCGATATATAATGGATAATAACTAAGTTCAAACCCCAGTTCAAATTTTACTGAACTACTGTTTATATTCAATAATTGTGAAAAACACATGAGTTTTTAGATACTTAATTATAGTTTATGAAATGAGTATAAATTTGAGTATTCTTAGATTATCTAAACCAACAAGGATATCAGCGGTTAATTCTGTTAATTGCCTATTTTGAATTTCAAAAGCACCTTCCATGAAGACTGTACTATTACATCTGGTATGAATGGATTAAAAAGTATCGCGATTAAATGGATGTGAATAAACAACCATTCTATCAACGTCCACAGTAGCATCTGCATATGTAAGTCACTCCAAGAGTTATTTTTTCAATATAAATAGTCATAAATTACACAATACGATAAATGTGACTCATAGTCCGTAGACTCATTGTCTACATACAAAGATGATCTTGAAAAACTTTCAAAGGATTCTTCATGGATGATCACTTACTGGTAGCGTTCGGTGCTCATGTAAAAAAATTACGTTTATCTAATTCCTTATCTCAAGAGCAACTAGCTCTCAAAGCAGATATAGATCGAACTTATATCAGTGGTATTGAACGAGGAAAGAGAAACGTTAGTATCATCAATTTGTTCAAAATTGCTCACGCATTGAATATTCCAGCAACCAAACTTTTAGATTTTGCAGTTGAGGATAGATGATGACTCAACGAGCATTTTATTCCGCCACTTTTAAAGAGTTTTTATCCGCAGATTCATGCACTATTGTGGGGGAAATAACTAGCCGTCATACCCAACAATTACAGTTTTTACAAACAAAATCATGGTTAGCAGAAATTGAACTACTAAAAAGTTTATTATCCAAATATAGAGATTTTCAAGGACATATATTCTTCGAGTTTATGATCCCAAGAATGGGGCGTAGAGCGGATGTAATAATAGTATTTAAAGGACATATTTTCGTTATTGAATTTAAAGTTGGCAAGGTGGGTTTTAATAATTCTGATATGAGACAAGCGCACGGATACGCCTTAGATTTGAAGAATTTTCACAGTGCTAGCCATAATAAATTTATAACTCCAATACTCGTTTCAACTAAAACTCACAGCCTCTTTTTTCCGCCAAAATTCGCAGATGATGGTGTTGCAGAAACCTTATGCATTAACGAAAAAGAACTGATTAAAGCCATTAATCAGATAGCTACAACATCTAACCAAGAAAACTTTGATGCTATAGATTGGTCTGAATCCGGATATCTACCAACTCCTACAATTATTGAAGCTGCTCAAGCCCTTTATGCAGAGCATAAAGTCGAAGATATAGCTCGTAGTGAAGCTGACTCACAGAATCTTGGACAAACAAGCTATCGATTACAGCAACTCATTCATGAAGCACGTTCAGAAAAACGAAAGATTATTTGTTTTGTAACAGGTGTACCTGGTGCAGGGAAGACATTGGTAGGTCTAAATATTGCCAGCTCTCACTCAAACCCCGAAGAAGAGGAATATTCTGTTTTCTTAAGTGGTAATGGCCCTTTAGTTTCTGTATTGCAAGAAGCTTTAGCTAAAGATAGGAATTCGCGTACGAGTGAAGGTTTAGGAGAATGTAGACGCTATACAGAACAATTCATTCAAAATATTCATAAATTTAGAGATGATTCCCTTGACGGGAATAAGCCCCCTGAACAAGTTGCTATTTTTGACGAAGCACAACGTGCGTGGAATGCTGAGCAAACAAGTAAATTCATGCAAACTAAGCGCAATCAAATTGGCTTTAATAAATCTGAACCAGAATATCTAATTGAAGTAATGGATCGTCATAAAGACTGGGCAGTTATCGTTGCACTTATAGGTGGTGGCCAAGAAATTAACACCGGTGAAATAGGCTTATCTGGTTGGTTAGACGCTTTAAAAAATAAGTTTTCACATTGGAATGCATATTACTCAGCAGATCTGCTAAACGGAGAATATGTTTCTACGGGACTAGATTCCAACAGTTTATCCAATGGCAACCTAATGCCTTGTCTACATCTAGCAACATCCATGCGTTCATTCCGAGCCGAAAAGCTATCTAGCTGCATTCATTATTTAATAGCTGGAAACAGTGAATTGGCAAAGCAACTCTATGGGACTTTTAAGCACCTATATCCTATTAAAATTACGCGTAATTTGGAGGTAGCAAAGAGTTGGATAAAACTCAAATCTCGAGCAAACGAAAGTAAAGGAATGCTAGCCTCTTCCAATGGTATCCGTTTAAAAGCAGAAGGAATATTTGTTAAAAATACCATAGAACCTAAAGCTTGGTTCTTAGGACAGTCTGAAGATATTCGGTCTTCACATTTCTTAGAAGACGTAGCAACTGAATTTGATGTTCAGGGCTTAGAAATAGACTGGGGGTTAGTTGCTTGGGATGCTGATTACCGGTTTGGTACAAATAAATTTGAGCATTGGAGGTTTAGAGGAACAAGATGGGAGCAGCGAAAAAAAGCAGAAAACCAAAGATACTTAGAAAATGCTTACCGTGTATTAATGACACGATCACGTCAAGGTATGGTCATATTTTTACCTGAAGGTAATGATAATGACATCACCAGAAAAGTAGAGTTTTACGATAATACTTTTAAATACTTAAAAAAATGTGGGATTGAAGAAATTTAATATGCTTACCCATAAAACAACTAAATAGAAGAAACACCGCTTTTAGATAGCAAGTGTAGATACGGCTGCGAGCTTCCAAAACAAGGCCAATAATGTTCCCGACATTATTAGGCATTCCTACTATCCATGTAGGTCAGATGTTTTGGAAGAGCCCAAATGGAAGAAAATGTTCCAGGCATTTTTCTCCATTTCCTACTGTCCATGTAGGTCAGAAGTACTTGCGGCTACTCGCTGAAGCATCTGCACTTTCTGCGAACCGCGGATTATAAATTAAACCAACACCTAACAAAAAATGCTTTCAACCGTATGAATATACAACAACCAACTCTTTGTTTAGCAGCGGTCTAATTCAAACAACACTTCTTGTATTTCTTGCCACTGCCACAGGGACAGGGATCATTGCGACCGGCTTGAATATCGGCAATAAAAGGCTGCTTAGCATCAAGGTTTTCAAAATAGCTATCGTCAAGTTCCTTTGGCGTATTCATCAGGTCGTCAAAAACTGCCATTAGGTCATCATCATTCATATCAGATTCTGAGTTGAAACCCGCCCACTGGCTTAGGGAGTCGATAACATCATAATCCCCGCTAATTAGACCACTTTCCCACTCTGAATAACCGATAGACTGATTATCCCAATCGATGATGCACTGATTCTCTGCAGGGCCTTCGTCTATCACTTTGCTTTTAACATAACCAACAAACTGGCTATGGTATTGATTAAACTCATTAGAAATTAACAGATTAATCAATTCAAAAAGTGCTATTGAGTGATTACTTTTGAGCAGATTTTCGATAAAGCCAGGAACACTTTGATTAAGTGTCTCTCTATCAATTTGGCCGGTATGCAGTTGAGAAAAAAGTGCACTTAAGGCAGACATCTTAACGATTTCGCCCGCTTGATCAGAGTTAACTAATAAACAAAGTTGCTCAGGCTTACCCTCAGCCAAAATGTAGTAAGCAGTGGAAAGATCTGAAGCGATAAAGTCACCGAGTAGCACTTCTAACGGACTATTACAGTCGTCCTTGTTAGTGAGATTTATCAGCGAATCAAAACAACTATATTGCTTACGATCGACAATAAGGCATAACCCGAAGAAAAGAAGGTTGGACTCAGGATCGGTCAGCTCCTCTTTAACGATAAACCTCTGCATCAATTCATCGATAACCGGCAGTAGCTCAGGCCACTGAAGCCTTGCCGCCTGCAAAGCATCAACGGGGAGTTTTGTTAAGTCGCCACGACTCAGTGTGGTCATTATCTCAGCTAATTTCATATTACATTCAAGGTAAAAGGTGATGTTGTCTCATAGAGTAGCAAAAGAGGGCCTTAAAGCCCCAAGTAAAATGGTTATAGCAACGGATAGGCCAATATTGAGCATAAAAAATGGTTAAACAACTCATGCTGTGGCAGTGAGAGTCCAATAGAGAAGATAAATACCATGAGATTTGTGAACTTAAATTAGATTAACTAAATCGGAACCAACGATGCTCAAGCTATGAATATAACGTGGGAACGGCACGACCCTATACCCAGTTCCCTTTGGACAGAGGCTGCAACATTAGTGACTAATTAACGTGAGTCGTATTAACAACCAGAATCGACAATCTCAAATACTGGTGGTGTGGTAGGGCTTTGTGCCTCGGTATACTTGAGGTAGCAATTATCACCACTGAATTTCTTAGTTTGTGGCATAAAACGGATAAATGGCTTAGCTGGATTATTATTAAAATACCAATCAGCTGGTCGTTCGGAGTTAAACACCGAATCTTCAAACTTGGCCATGATCAGTTTACTCCAGCTATTAGCGGCATCAGCAGCGGGATAACCGTAAACTAAATCAATGTCTTCACCATCGATAATGATAACGTTATCTTCACCTGGAGCGGGTTTAGGCTTGCTCTCTAAGCCTTGTAAAACTGACTTGGCATATAGCACACTCATAGCGCCATTCATCTCGGCTTTTAAGCCTTTTAAAGATGAAATTCGAGCATCTGATTGTAGTTCAATAAAACGAGGGACTGCGATCACAGAAAGTATGCCTAAAATAATAATAGTCACAACTAACTCTATAAGAGTAAAACCATTTTTCCGCATTGAATAGTTCATTTTATTAAACAATAAGTGGAACACTATTATATTGAATACTATCCATTTTAAAAAGGTAATTCGCAAATGGTTAACTAACTCAAATTATGCAAAAAGGAATAAATACAGCCTCTAACCTATTAAAAATATCAACCTGAGTCGCGCCAGGCCTAAAGCGGCTTGTACTCGCGTAAACAAAGCCTGCCAACTGTAGATCTCATTTAAACACTACATGACTTTCATTCATGTTGGATAACTGTAGAATCCGCGCCTTGTTTGATTCTTTCCTTTTATATAGTGCATTAATGATGATCGATCTGGCTTTACTTCCTCTTTATTTAACTACCGTAGTCGCCCTACTGTTAATTCCTGGGCCTGACATGTTACTTATCGCCAGCTCAAGCTTGAGCTATGGTAAAAAAGTAGGCGTGTATGCCAGTTTAGGTAATGCCACATCGGGCCTTATTTTGACTTTTCTTGCGGCTATGGGCGTGTCAGCTTTAGTGGCTATGAACCCAATGGCACTAGAGTTATTACGCATTTTAGGTGCCGCCTATCTACTGAAAATGGGTTGGGATTGCATGCGCAGTTCTGCTGCTGAAACACCAGAGATAGAACAACAACATAATCTGGCTAAACAGTTATATCGTCGAGCGGTGATGAGTAATTTGTTAAACCCAAAGGCACTGATCTTCTTTGTATTGTTTCTACCACAGTTTGTTTCAACTCAACTAAGCGCAAGTTCAGGTGAGCAGATGCTAGCTTTGGGCTTATTGCTCAATGTGATGGGATTACTGTTTAACCTACTGCTTGTCGCTATGGTTGGAAGCCTGGGTAAACCACTATTGAAAAATGAGAAATTCAGGGCGAATCAGAATAAGTTTATGGGCTTTATATTCTTTGCCCTCGCCATCTGGTTGTTGGCCTCTCAAGTTCAAACCATGAGCTAAGTAATATAATTGATAAACTGGCACAGCCGGTTATAGATGACTACGGAAGTGAATCTCTCGTAGTCAATTCTCGTTTTTTGCCGTCATGATCCTCAGATACAACTCCCACAAAAACAAAACCATAAGATTTTCCCAGCCGTTTTACAGAAGAGTCACCTAGAACTATTTTTTTTATTAGCGAACACTCCCTCAATATTTGGCGAGTTTGGTCGATAAAGAACATACGCTGAGGGCAGCGATGACCTCATTCCCCCCCAGCCTTAGTGTTTTCGAAAGTGATAAAAGAGATGGCCAGATAAATACCTTCAAATTATTTTAATAAGCTGTATTCAAATAATTTATTTGTTAATACTTTGTTGATTTGAGGCCCTGTATTTTACTTTTATAAAGCAAGAGTTGATATGTTCACCATCATGAAGATGGCTAATGAACACTCCATTTTCTTTTGTTCTGTGACAGAAAAAATGAAGAAAAACCTGATATTAGATCGAATTTTCATTAACACTTTTACCTCAATCTTGTTCAAACAAAGCATCTATTGAAGTAAAATATTTTCAAGCTGTAGCAACAAGTAGACAAAGTGCTGCTTACTGTTAAAGCAATATAATTTGAGCCAGGATGGCCAGCCAACTATCACGCCAAATTTAGGATGATCATAATGAAAGAAGTCGCTTTCCGTTGGATAGACAAGTTTCTGGTAAATATCAAATTACAGGAGAATTTTTTAATCCTGTTTTTCTCTTCGCTGCTGGTAATGCTTATCGTTAGCCTAACTTTAATCAGTGCCGAACAAGATCAGAAAAATAAACAATTACAGCAAGAAATTCACTTGGTATCTAATCTGATATCTAAAACAGAATTAAGTCAAAATGAGCTGTCAGGTATTCTCGCTAACAGTAACCTCAAGCTTGGAAATCAGGGGGCATACGCCACTCAAGTTCCCAATACAAACGTGTCTATAAGCGCCAAAGCACTACCTGGGATTTTCTCTACCTTAGGTCTCGGCCATTACGCCATCATCCTGTTTTGTATCGGCTTTATCATCATCAGTTATTATTACATTAGATCATTTATGGGCGGTGCCCTCTTTAATATCTACGATGCTGTTAAACGTCTGGCCGATGGCGATCTCGCATCCCGCATTGCTTATGCTCCGGCGCGTAATGAATTCAACATTATTGCTCAGACGATCGATAGAGTTTCGGAACGTGAGCATGTATTGGTAAAAACCACTCAGGAAGCCATCGCCCTTATTCAACAGATCAGTTCTCAGTTGCGTCAACGTAGTAATGAAAACGCCACATTAACCAGTCAACAGCAAGAACGTATCGATTCACTGGCCAGTGCAACCGAACAGATGGCCTCCTCTATTCGTGAGGTGGCGAGTCATGCCCATGATTCTTCGACTCAAACCAGTGATGCTACCCAAACCGCAACATTAGGACTATCTCAGGTAGAGTCGACTCAGAGAGCAATTAAAAAGCTGACCTCAGAAATTAATGCCGCATCCGGTGCCGTAGCAGATTTGGACTCGAGTGCCTCACAGATCGATGATGTAGTTTCCACTATTAATGCCATCTCTCAGCAGACAAACTTACTCGCACTCAATGCTGCTATAGAAGCCGCTCGAGCGGGTGAACAGGGACGAGGTTTTGCTGTTGTCGCGGATGAAGTACGCACCCTGGCCGGTCGAACACAAACTGCCACAGTAGAAATTCAGAAGATGATCGAGGCACTGCAGAGTAACAGTCAGGGCCTTATTACAGTGATGAAGCAGACGGTCGCGGAAGCAGAAACCAGTGAGTCCCTCATGGAGTCGGTGAGTAAGAACATCAGCCAAATAACGAGTCAGAACCAATATATCGCCGATCGCAGTGTTGAAATTGCCGCAGCAGCCGAAGAACAAGGCGCCGTGGCAGACAATATCGCCTCCGATGTGGATCTGGTGCGAACAGGTTCAGAAAGTGTTGCCTTAATGGTGACTCAGACAGCCAGCGAAATAGAAACCTTAAACAGCCAAGCCGATGTGCTAGAAAATCTGATGAAAGATCTCAAAGTCTAAGATCTCAAAGTCTAAGATCTTAACGTCTAATATTAATGTAAGCTGTCGATGTCATTCGTGACTCGACAGTTTTTTTCATTAAAATCAATCTCATACCAATCATAATAAAAATTGTTCGCTCAGCGAGAATGTAGTATTTCAGAGGCAAGGCCCTCTATTGCGCCTCGGTTCTGGCATGCTCACAGTAACTCCGTGACGGTAGACTATCGGCATCGTTTAGCTGAATCACTATTAACGACTGGAGAGAAAGAGCTAATAAGTGTGACTAATCAGTATGATGTTGTACTCAACACTGAGGTCATCGAACATGTAGACGCTCAAGAAGCATTGATTAATACCTGCTGCCAATGACTTAAGCCGGGTAGATTGCTGATCATGCCGACACTTAACCGCATAATAAAATCATACCTGATAGGCATATCAGCGCCGAATATCTGATGCATTACCTACCCATAGGGACTCGAGATTGGCGTTTTTTTCGTTACACCGAAAGAGATTCACGCCCCACGGTTTACGCAGCGTAAAAGCAGAAGGAATGAGCTTTAACCCGGTGGAAAGTGACCAATAACGCTGACGAAAACTACCTGCTATATGCGATAAAAAGCTAATACGTTCACTCTATAAACTCAATGATTAGCACTGTAATCACTCTTGCTAGGCAACTCATATAAACCTATTGGCATCGTTCGATTGAGTGCTTCAATTCCATTAAAATCAAGCCAGTACTGACCTAACATAGTCGATGTGCACACTTTCATAGACCCTATTATATTGTTTTCACTTTAGTTAACTGACAATGCCTCAGTCCCCATTTACACATATTAAACGGTAATCTGCTTAGTAAAAATCGGCTTATACCTTATGATTAGCGCAAACATAACGCAGATCGTAACGATAAATTAGATAGATTAGTGATGATCTTATGCGTTAAACACGTACTAAATAGCTCAGTTGAAGATGAGATCAGGAACATATATGGCAAAAGTAGAACTATTAGTAGGCACAACGCTAGGAAGTGCAGAGTATGTTGCTGATGAAATGTCGGCGCAATTGAACGATCTAGGCCATGAAACTATCGTACATTTGGCTCCTAATTTGGATGATCTGGACCCAAAATCGCTATGGTTGATCGCCTGTTCAACTCATGGAGCAGGCGATCTTCCAGACAATATAGTGCCGTTTATGGACGAGATCTTAGCTAAAAAACCGGATCTGCTGACCACCCAATTTGCATTATGTGCGATTGGTGATTCGAGTTACGATACTTTTTGCCAAGGCCCCGAAAAATTAGTGGAAGCACTGGCCTTATGCGGTGCACAAGTTTTTGTGGATAAGATCCAGATCGATGTACAATACGATCCAATTCCAGAAGAACCCGCCCTAGCTTGGTTGAGCGGCTGGCAAGATCAACTTTAAGATCCTTTTCTTGATCGCTTTTACCTATTAACTTTTAAAGCACTCACAGTTTAGATCATACTTATCCACATATTAAGTCAAAAAATAACAAATATGTGGATAACCTATTATTTAGATCTGATTAACCTCTGTATTAATTCACCCTCGATCTGGTCAATGATCCACCCTGTGGATAACTAGCCGATCTATCCCCAAGCTTAGGTGAGTTTGATCGCGATCTAATAACAGGTTTGATCGCTCATTAACTCATGATTCTAATAAGGAATTCGGGTTATCCACCGAAAAAGCCGCCCTTAATAATAAACATAATAAGAGATCTATCTAAAGATCTTAAGATCTATTAAGCAGATCGGTGTTGATCAAAACAAGCAAAATTGATCGTTCACCTTAGGCAAAGCAAATGCTAAAATGATCCGCTCAGAAACAGAATTTTATCCTTTTAACAATCGAAGGCTGTCGAATGCATTTTCATGAACGGTTTGATGTAATCGTTGTTGGTGGTGGTCATGCTGGAACTGAAGCTGCGTTAGCTTCTGCCAGAATGGGTTCCAAAACACTTTTGCTAACCCACAACATAGATACCTTAGGACAGATGTCCTGTAATCCAGCTATCGGCGGCATCGGAAAGGGACACCTGGTTAAAGAAATTGATGCGCTCGGCGGAGCCATGGCAATTGCCACGGATTTTGCGGGGATTCAATTTAGAACATTAAATTCGAGCAAAGGCCCAGCAGTACGAGCAACTCGTGCTCAAGCGGATAGAGCCCTTTATCGACATAAGATCCAAGAGATTTTACAGCACCAACCCAACCTGCGTATTTTTCAACAAGCGGTAGACGATCTTGTGGTTGAAAATGAAACCGTGGTGGGTGTTGTTACCCAAATGGGTTTAGCGTTCGAAGCCCCTGCAGTCGTGTTAACGACAGGTACTTTTTTGAGTGGCAAAATCCACATAGGATTAGAAAATTACAGCGGCGGCCGAGCTGGCGATCCTCCGGCGATAGCCCTGGCTCATCGTCTGCGTGAGTTACCTATTCGAGTGGGTCGTTTAAAAACCGGAACACCACCACGCATAGACTCAAACACCATTGATTTTTCTCAAATGACAGAGCAAAAAGGTGATAATCCTTTGCCGGTTATGTCGTTTGTGGGTGACGTTAGCCAGCATCCAGAACAAGTCTCATGTCATATCACTCATACCAATGAGCGAACCCACGATATTATTCGTGCAGGACTGGATCGTAGCCCGATGTATTCGGGTGTTATCGAGGGTATTGGCCCACGTTACTGCCCTTCCATCGAAGACAAAATTAATCGTTTTGCAGATAAAGATTCGCATCAAATATTTATTGAGCCAGAGGGATTAAATACCACAGAAATTTATCCTAATGGTATTTCAACAAGCTTACCTTTTGACGTGCAACTCAACTTGGTTCGTTCGATAAAAGGCATGGAAAACGCAGATATCATGCGTCCTGGCTACGCGATCGAATATGATTATTTTGACCCACGCGATCTTAAAAATTCATTAGAAACCAAAACTATCAATGGTTTATTCTTTGCCGGACAAATTAACGGCACCACAGGCTATGAAGAAGCGGGTGCACAAGGCTTATTAGCGGGCATGAACGCATCATTGCAAGTTCAAGGCAAAGACACTTGGTGCCCTCGTCGCGACCAAGCTTACCTTGGCGTGTTGGTTGACGATCTGTCGACATTAGGCACTAAAGAACCTTATCGCATGTTCACTAGCCGTGCGGAATACCGCTTGCTGCTACGTGAAGACAATGCTGATATTCGTTTAACCGAAAAAGGTCGTGAACTTGGTTTAGTTGACGACAATCGTTGGGCACTATTTAGTGAGAAAGTGGAATCGATCGAAACTGAACTACAGCGTTTACGTGGCCAGTGGATCCACCCCAAATCACCGCTTGTTGATGTGTTAAATCCACATCTAAAAACCCCGATTGCACGCGAAGCCACGTTTGAAGATCTACTGCGTCGTCCAGAGCTAGATTACCCAACATTGATGTCAATTGACGGATTTGGTCCAGGTATTGAAGATCAACGTGCTGCTGAACAGGTACAGATCCAAGTTAAGTATTCTGGTTACATTCAGCGACAGCAAGACGAGATTGATAAAGCGATCCGTAACGAAACGACTGGGTTGCCGCTGGATCTTGATTATCAAGAGATCCCAGGCTTGTCTAACGAGGTCATTGCAAAGATGAATGAGTACAAACCTGAAACGGTTGGTCAAGCCTCGCGTATCCCTGGCATGACGCCAGCTGCAATCTCAATATTATTAGTTCATTTGAAAAAACGCGGTTTACTGAAAAAAAGCGCCTAAATAACCTTGTTATGCACGATGAAAGGAAGCTTTGAGGCTTCCTTTCATCTTTTTTGCGCTTCATCATACCGATGAATATCTGATTTAAATTGTTTTGAGGACACTACCAGTGTTATTTGCCCAGTTAAACGAATACATGGCTGAAGTTGGCCTAGAGGCTACCGAGCAGCAAAAAAAGCAACTTGTTGACTTTGTTAGCATGCTCAATAAATGGAATAAGGCATTTAACCTAACTTCTGTACGTGATCCGGAGCAGATGCTCATTCGACATATCATGGACAGCTTAGTGGTTTCGCCACACCTGCAAGGATCGCGTTTTATTGATGTCGGTACCGGCCCGGGTTTACCGGGGATCCCGTTGGCGATCTTAAATCCTGATAAAGAATTTGTATTGCTTGATAGTTTAGGTAAACGCATTCGTTTTCAAAAGCAGGTTCAATTTGAACTTGGGATCAACAATATTTCATCGATTGAGAGTCGGGTAGAAGCCTATCAACCTGAAGAGTTATTTGATGGTGTATTGAGCCGTGCGTTTGCCTCGATTCAAGACATGTTGCAATGGTGCCACCATTTGCCAAAAGCTGACGGCTGTTTTTATGCGTTAAAGGGCCAGCTAAGTCAGGATGAGTTGGCAAACTTGCCAGCAGGATTTGCTGTTGCTGACACCATCGAACTTGTTGTTCCTAAGCTTGATGAGCAGCGTCATTTGCTGCGTGTAGTGAAGGTTAGTTAATCTAAGCTGCATCTCCAAACTGGAAATATACTCGTTTGATGTCGTGGTTTAGACCATCTTTAACGATGGTTTTTTGAACCATTAGCGATAAAACGTACTGAACGGTTGCAATCTTTCAGCGCTTCAAGCAATTATATAAAATATGCGCATTAATTCCCCCTCATTTTTTTTAGACAGCCAATGAGAGAGGGCCGGAATACAATAACAGTGACTTACAGGGTGATATTGTGGGTAAAGTGATTGCCGTAGCCAACCAAAAAGGTGGCGTCGGAAAGACAACAACTTGTGTTAATTTAGCGGCTTCTCTAGCTGCAACTAAACGTCGTGTGCTGCTGATCGATCTCGATCCGCAAGGTAACGCAACCATGGGCAGTGGTATCGATAAATATACCGTCGAAAACACCGCCTATGAATTATTGGTTGAAGAGAAGTCATTCGAAGAAGTTGTTTGCCGAAACACTAGCGGAAAATATGATCTTATTGCAGGCAATGGCGATGTCACTGCCGCTGAAATTAAGCTGATGGAGTTTTTCGCCAGAGAAGTTCGCTTGCGTAATGCTATTGCGCCGATTAAAGATGATTACGATTATATCTTTATCGACTGCCCGCCTTCACTCAACATGCTGACCGTTAATGCCATGTCTGCGGCTGATTCTGTATTGGTCCCTATGCAGTGTGAGTATTACGCATTAGAAGGCTTAACCGCGTTGATGGATACCATCACTAAGTTAGGCTCTATGGTAAACAATGGTTTGCACATCGAAGGGATTTTACGGACCATGTACGATCCTCGTAACCGTTTGTCTAACGATGTATCCGATCAACTAAAACAGCATTTTGGTGATAAAGTTTATCGCACTGTGATCCCAAGAAATGTGCGTCTTGCTGAAGCGCCTAGTTTTGGTGCCCCAGCAATGTATTACGATAAATCGAGCGCAGGAGCAAAAGCCTATCTCGCATTGGCTGGTGAAATTATTCGCCGAGCAGAGCAATTGGAACTGGCTGAGCAGGATTAAGGAAGAGAAATGACAGTGAAGAAAAGAGGTTTAGGCAAAGGGCTTGATGCTTTATTGAGTACTAGCCATGCCGCCAGCAAGCGACTTGAACCTAAAACGTTTGAAGGTGAGCAAGATATTAAAAATAATGATCTGATCACCTTAGACATTGATAGGCTTCAACCTGGCAAGTATCAGCCTCGAAAAGACATGTCGGCCGAAGCGCTTGAAGAACTTGCTGAGTCAATTCGTGCTCAAGGGATTATCCAACCGATTGTGGTACGCAAAGTCTCTGTTGAAAACTTTGAAATTATAGCGGGTGAACGTCGCTGGCGCGCTTCGCAGCTTGCTGGGCTGGCAAAGATACCCTGTATTGTTAAACAAGTCGCTGACGAAGCTGCAGTCGCGATAGCCTTGATTGAAAATATTCAACGTGAAGATTTGAATGCGATGGAAGAAGCTATTGCATTAAATCGTTTGATTGAAGAGTTCAATCTTACACATCAACAAATTGCTGATGCTGTAGGAAAGTCACGTGCCACAGTATCCAATTTACTGCGTTTAAACGGTCTCAATGAGCATGTTAAGCGTATGTTGGAGTATGGCGATATTGATATGGGCCATGGTCGTGCTTTGTTGGCTATTGAAGGTGACGAGCAGACAAATTTGGCTCGATTAGTCGTTTCTAAAGAATTGACTGTTCGCGAAACCGAACGATTAGTTAACCAAACCTTAAATCAAACTGAAATCGTCGAAAAAGCACCTAAAGATCACGATGTAGTCCGTCTAGAGAGCCAATTAATTGAAAGACTAGGTGCCAAGGTTTCTCTTACCCATAATAAGAAAGGTAAAGGGAAAATGGTAATTAACTATCAAAATTTGGCTGAATTAGAGGGTATTATCAGTAAAATCCGCTAAAAAACCGACGTTACGACAATATTATGTAATTTTGTGACATCTGTTAATCCTCCACTTTTAGACTTTTGGCGTAGATCACGCTAAAAGTCTCCTTTTTCTAACGGTTAAACTTGCTTTGAAACACTGAAACGGTATACTTTCGCAAGCTTTTTGTACCTCGGGTTTATACGGATATATGTCGTCCGGTCATCGAAACAGGAAGTTATAATGCGGAGAAGATAAATTGAGCAAGGTTTTAGCACGTCGTGGCCGTTGGTCAGCCTATAAATTAGTTTTGATACAGGCGGCGGTGGCTGGAAGTGTTTCTGTTTTCTTTTTCGCCATGTGGGGAGCTCAGTATGGTATATCTGCATTAGCAGGTGGTGCTATTGCTGTACTCCCTAATTTTGTATTCGCAACCCTCGCTTTTTCCCATACGGGAGCAAGCTCCGCAGCTAAAGTTGTTAAGACTTTTTACTGGGGGGAAGCGGTAAAGATGCTGTTAACCATAGCAATGTTTTCGTTTGTGTTTATCAATATAGAAATTGGTTTTATGCCTCTTTTTGTATGTTACACCCTGGCGTTAGTGATGCATTGGACAGCTCCTTTATATTTCAAGCAAAGTTAAGTGGGATGAATCATGGCTGCAACTGGTGAAGCGTTAACACCGCAGGGCTATATCCAGCACCACCTTACCAACCTAAGTGTTGGCGAAGGCTTCTGGACATGGCACATTGATTCATTGTTCTTTTCGGTTGGGCTTGGTGTTTTGTTCTTGTGGCTATTCCGTAGCGTTGGCAAGAAAGCAACTACCGGTGTTCCCGGCAAACTTCAGTGTTTTGTCGAGATGATAGTTGAGTTCGTTGACAGTAGCGTTAAGGAAACCTTCCATGGCCGCAATCCTGTTATTGCTCCGTTGGCATTAACGATTTTTGTATGGGTATTCATGATGAACTTCATGGATATGGTTCCAGTTGACTGGATCCCATCACTAGCACTTGCTGCTGGTATCCCTTACATGAAAGTTGTACCAACGACTGACTTAAACATTACCTTTAGTATGGCTTTAGGTGTGTTTGTGCTGATTATTTATTACAGCATTAAGGTCAAGGGTATTTCAGGGTTTGTTAAAGAACTGACCATGCAGCCTTTTAACCATTGGGCAATGATACCCGTCAACTTTCTGCTAGAAACAGTTACTTTGATCGCTAAGCCAATTTCATTGGCACTGCGTTTGTTTGGTAACTTGTATGCGGGTGAGTTGATTTTCATCCTTATTGCGTTGATGTACGGTGCTAACTGGGCATTATCTACTCTAGGTGTAACATTACAGCTAGGTTGGTTAATTTTCCATATTATGGTTATCACTTTACAGGCGTTTATCTTCATGATGTTGACCGTTGTTTACTTAAGCATGGCGCATGAAGATCATTAAGGAAAGCTGTAAATTTTTAAACTAAATCATTAATAACAACGATTTAGAATATTGGAGATAGAGATGGAAACTGTATTAGGCATGACAGCTATTGCTGTTGCTCTGTTGATTGGTATGGGTGCATTAGGTACTGCTATCGGTTTCGGCCTACTAGGTGGTAAGTTCTTGGAAGGCGCTGCGCGTCAACCAGAAATGGCTCCTATGCTACAAGTTAAAATGTTCATCGTAGCGGGTCTTTTAGACGCCGTAACTATGATCGGTGTTGGTATTGCATTATTTATGCTCTTTACTAACCCTCTTGGTGCAATGCTTTAATAAACGCTTCTGTCTTTAAACTTAATAGGAGGCTGTTGTGAATATCAACGCTACCCTACTCGGTCAGACGGTTGCCTTTTTACTCTTCGTGTGGTTTTGCATGAAGTTTGTTTGGCCTCCTTTGATGAATGCCATCGAAGAACGTCAAAAAAGGATTGCCGACGGTTTAGCTGATGCTGACCGTGCCGTGAAAGACCTTGAGTTGGCACAGGCGAAAGCCACTGATCAACTCAAAGATGCAAAAGCGACTGCTAACGAAATTATTGAGCAAGCTAATAAGCGTAAAGCTCAAATCGTTGATGAAGCTAAAGCCGAAGCTGATACTGAGCGCGCTAAGATTATCGCGCAAGGTTATGCAGAAATTGAAGCTGAACGTAATCGCGTAAAAGAAGACCTGCGTAAGCAAGTCGCTGTACTGGCTATTGCCGGCGCTGAAAAAATTCTTGAACGTTCGATTGATGAAGCCGCCCACAGTGACATAGTTAATAAACTTGTTGCTGAACTTTAAATAAGGAGTTGGAGTTATGGCTGAACAAACCACCATCGCTCGTCCTTACGCAAAGGCAGCTTTTGAATTTGCTCTTGAAAAAGATGCAATAGAGAATTGGGCAGAAATGCTTAATTTTGCCGCACAAGTTAGTGAAAACGAAACTATGCAGACTCTATTGGCTGGCTCTTTAGCCAGTAACCAGCTTGCAGAACTCTTTATTGGAGTTTGTGGTGAGCAGGTCAATGAGCAAGCTCATAATCTGTTAAAGGTAATGGCTGAAAACGGTCGTTTAGTAGTGCTACCAGCTGTTGCTCAACTATTTGTTGAGATGCAACATGAGCATGCGAAAGAAGTTGAAGCGTTCGTCGTTTCAGCTACAGAGCTAACCTCTGAGCAACAACAGGCCATGAGCGCTTCTTTAGAGAAACGTCTAGCACGCAAAGTTAAGCTGAATTGCAGCATAGATGCCAGCCTTATTGCTGGCGTAATTATCACGGCAGGAGACTTAGTCATTGATGGCTCGGTCCGCGGAAAAATTTCGCGTCTGTCTGATACGCTGCAGTCGTAATTGGGAGTTTGAGCATGCAACTGAATTCCACTGAAATCAGCGATCTGATTAAACAGCGGATCGAGCAGTTCGAAGTCGTTAGTGAAGCTCGCAACGAAGGTACAATCGTTGCAGTAAGTGACGGCATCATCCGCATCCACGGCCTAGCCGATGTGATGCAAGGTGAAATGATCGAGCTGCCTGGTAACCGTTTCGCAATCGCGTTGAACTTAGAACGCGATTCTGTCGGTGCCGTAGTAATGGGTCCTTATGCCACTTTGGCAGAAGGCGATAAAGTTAAAACAACTGGTCGTATTTTGGAAGTCCCAGTTGGCCGTGGTCTATTAGGCCGCGTAGTCAACACATTGGGTGAGCCAATCGACGGAAAAGGACCTATCGACAACGATGGTTTCTCTCCTGTTGAAGTTATCGCACCAGGTGTTATTGAACGTCAGTCAGTAGACCAACCAGTGCAAACTGGTTATAAAGCCGTTGACTCTATGATCCCAATCGGTCGTGGACAACGTGAATTAATTATTGGTGACCGTCAGATCGGTAAAACCGCTCTAGCGATCGATTCAATTATTAATCAAAAAAATACTGGCATTAAGTGTGTATACGTAGCTGTAGGCCAAAAGGCTTCTACAATTGCTAACGTGGTACGCAAGCTAGAAGAACATGGCGCTTTGGCGAACACCATTGTTGTTGTTGCTACAGCTTCTGAAGCTGCTGCTCTACAATATTTGGCTCCATACTCTGGTTGTTCAATGGGTGAGTATTTCCGCGACCGCGGTGAAGATGCACTTATTGTCTATGATGATCTTTCTAAGCAAGCAGTTGCTTACCGTCAGATCTCATTGCTACTTAAGCGTCCACCAGGACGTGAAGCATACCCAGGTGATGTATTCTATCTTCACTCTCGTCTGTTAGAACGTGCTTCACGTGTTAACGCTGAGTATGTTGAGAAGTTCACTAAAGGCGAAGTTAAAGGCCAAACTGGTTCTTTGACAGCATTGCCGATTATCGAAACTCAAGCGGGTGACGTATCTGCATTCGTACCGACTAACGTAATTTCGATTACTGATGGTCAGATCTTCCTTGAAACAGACCTATTTAACTCTGGACTACGTCCTGCTGTTAACCCTGGTATTTCTGTTTCTCGTGTAGGTGGTGCGGCTCAGACTAAGATCATCAAGAAACTGTCAGGCGGTATTCGTAGCGCACTTGCACAGTATCGAGAGCTTGCAGCGTTCTCACAGTTTGCATCTGACTTAGATGATGCAACACGTGCTCAGCTTGAGCATGGTGAGCGTGTTACTGAACTTATGAAGCAAAAGCAATATGCCCCTATGAGTATCGCTGATCAGTCTGTGTCTATTTTCGCAGCTGAAAAAGGTTACTTAAAGAGCGTTGAGCTTAATAAGATTGGTGATTTCGAAGCGTCTTTGCTCTCTTTCATGAACAGCGAACATGCTGACCTTATGAAGACCATTAACGATACTGGCAACTATAATGCCGATATTGAAGGTGAGTTAAAGGCTAGCTTGGACAAGTTCGTCGAAACCCAAACCTGGTAATCGAAAGAGGTGTCGTAAGGCACCTCAGGTCCAGATTGGAGAGTTAAGATGGCCAACGCTAAAGAGATTAAAACCAAGATCGCGAGTGTTCAAAACACTCAGAAGATCACGTCTGCTATGGAAATGGTTGCCGCCAGCAAAATGCGCAGAGCGCAGGAACGCATGGCCGCAAGCCGTCCATATGCAGAAAATATGCGTAAGGTGATCGGTCACGTAGCGCAAGGTTCTCTCGAGTATAAACACCCCTATCTAGAGGTGAGAGAGGCTAAGCGTGTTGGTTACATTGTGGTGTCAACCGACCGTGGTCTTTGTGGTGGTCTGAACGTTAACCTTTTCAAAAAGGTTGTCGCAGACGTGAAGAAGCAACGTGCAGCTGGTGTAGAAGTTGAATTCTGCCCAATCGGCGCTCGTAGCGTACAGTTCTTCACTAATTTTGGCGGAATAGTACCTGCTCATGCATCTGGTTTAGGCGACGCTCCAAAGCTCGCTGACCTGATCGGAACAGTACGTGTGATGCTAGAAGAATACAACGAAGGCAAGCTGGACCGTTTGTATGTAGTGTTTAACAAATTCGTTAATACTATGTCCCAAACGCCGGTGATCGAGCAGCTGCTACCTTTGCCAAAGTCAGAAGAGGATGAGATTTCTCATCATTGGGACTACCTATACGAGCCAGATCCAAAAGAACTTTTGGATACTTTATTGGTTCGTTATGTGGAGTCGCAAGTTTACCAAGGTGTTGTTGAGAATATTGCGTCTGAACAAGCAGCCCGTATGGTTGCTATGAAGTCTGCAACCGACAATGCTGGTGATCTTATTAGTGACTTGCAGTTAGTTTACAACAAGGCTCGTCAGGCTGCGATTACGCAAGAACTGTCGGAAATTGTTGCTGGCGCTGCAGCCGTTTAGGCTAGGTAACGAATACAAGTTTTAGAGGATTTATCATGAGCACAGGTACTGTTGTCCAAGTCATTGGCGCGGTTGTGGACGTTGAGTTTCCACAAGATGCCGTACCTCAGATATATGACGCTCTAAAGATCGAAAGTGAAGGCTTGGTGCTGGAAGTTCAGCAACAACTTGGTGGTGGTGTAGTTCGTACCATCGCTATGGGTACTTCAGATGGTCTGCGTCGTGGTCTTGAGGTCGTAAACTCTGGTTCACCAATTTCTGTTCCGGTTGGGGATAAAACCCTTGGCCGTATTATGAATGTATTGGGCGAGCCTATTGATGAATGTGGTGAAATCGGTGAAGAAGATCGCTATGTGATCCACCGTGAAGCTCCTTCATACGAAGATCAATCAAGCTCTACTGAACTTTTAGAGACGGGTATCAAGGTTATTGACCTTGTTTGTCCGTTTGCTAAAGGTGGTAAAGTTGGCTTGTTTGGTGGTGCTGGTGTAGGTAAGACCGTCAACATGATGGAACTTATTAATAACATCGCTAAAGCACACTCAGGTTTATCAGTTTTCGCTGGTGTAGGTGAGCGTACTCGTGAGGGTAACGATTTCTACTACGAGATGAAAGATTCTGGTGTTCTCGACAAAGTGGCCATGGTTTATGGTCAGATGAACGAGCCTCCAGGAAACCGTCTACGTGTGGCACTTACTGGCCTGACTATGGCCGAAAGATTCCGTGACGAAGGAAAAGATGTTCTTTTCTTTGTTGATAACATCTATCGTTACACCTTGGCAGGTACTGAAGTATCTGCACTGCTAGGCCGTATGCCATCAGCAGTAGGTTACCAGCCAACATTGGCTGAAGAGATGGGTGTACTTCAGGAGCGTATTACATCGACTAAAACAGGGTCTATTACCTCTGTTCAAGCCGTTTACGTACCTGCGGATGATTTAACGGATCCATCACCAGCAACAACCTTCGCTCACTTAGATGCGACTGTTGTATTGTCACGTAATATCGCTTCTATGGGTATTTACCCAGCGGTTGACCCATTGGACTCGACTTCACGTCAATTAGATCCTTTGGTTGTTGGTCAAGAGCATTATGATGTTGCTAACGGTGTGCAGACTGTACTTCAGCGCTATAAAGAGCTGAAAGATATTATTGCGATTCTTGGTATGGATGAATTATCTGATGAAGATAAGACAACCGTATCACGTGCTCGTAAGATTGAAAAATATCTTTCTCAGCCTTTCTTCGTAGCTGAAGTATTCACTGGTTCTCCAGGTAAGTACGTTTCTCTTAAAGACACTATTCGTGGCTTTAAGGGCATTCTAGCGGGTGAGTTTGACAGCCTTCCAGAGCAAGCGTTCTACATGGTTGGTTCAATCGACGAAGCCGTTGAGAAAGCTAACAAAAAATAACTGAGTATTCTGTACTGATGTGAAAACATTGGTGCAGAACACTAGTTTAAGGAGAACTGATGGCAGCCATGACAGTACAACTTGATATAGTAAGTGCAGAAAGTAGCATCTATTCTGGCCTTGTAGCACATCTACAAGTGACTGGTTCAGAAGGTGATCTAGGCGTTATGCCTGGTCACGCGCCACTACTGACACATATCAAACCTGGCATGGCACGCATCGTCAAGCAAGATGGGAAAGAAGAGGTGTTTTATCTTTCGGGTGGTATCCTGGAAGTTCAACCTTTTTCTGTTTCAGTATTGGCTGACGTGGTATTGCGTGCCGATGAAATTGACGAAAAGGCTGCTGAAGAAGCCAAGCGTCGTGCAGAATCTGCTATGGCAGATGCTGGCGCTGACTTCAACTATGCAGCCGCTGCGATTGAACTAGCTCAGGCTATGGCTCAATTGCGCGTTGTTGAAACCATCAAGAAAAACATTGCCAGATAAGGTTATTGTTTGATGAAAAAAGGCGCCTAAGGGCGCCTTTTTTGTTTTTAAAAAAGGTTAAAAGCAGGTTCTAGGAAAAGCTAATAAAGGTCCTAGGAAAGGCGAACGCTTCGCTGACGGATAACGGAACGCTCGCAAGCTCACTCTCGGAAAAAACGAAAAGATCAGAGCATATAAAAAAATAAAAAATCGAAACGAAGGCTAGAACCTTCGTTGTAGGTCGGCATTTATGCCGTCTCATATCTGATAATATTAGAACGTGATCTAAGTAAAACCCTCTCTCCTGTTTGAATGCTACCCTCTGGTGATTATTATTAATGCTAGAGAATCTATCTATGCAACACGTTCTAATCATCGTCAATGATGCCCCTTATGGTTCAGAGAAGCTTTTTAACGCACTGCGTTTGGCGATACAACTCAATGAGCAAGAGAGTCCAACTGCGAAGGTGAGTCTGTTTTTGTTATCAGATGCTATTACAGCAGTACTGCCAAAACAGAATCCAGCCGAAGGTTATAACATTCAGCAAATGCTTGAGATTATCATTGCACAAAAAACGGAAGTTAAGTTTTGTGGTTCATGTATGCATGCTCGTGGATTAACTGAGTTAACGGTGATTGATAGCTGTGAAGTGGCGACTATGGATGATCTTGCTCAGTGGGTGTTAATGGCTGACAAAACGCTGACCTTTTAATCGTTGCAGTCTTTACGGTAGAGTCGCTTTTAGCGGGCATTTAGCTTAAAATTAGCGTTCCAAATTTTTTTAAACAAGCATCAGCTCAAGGATTTAGTAATGGCACTGAATGTCGTGATTTTGGCCGCAGGCAAGGGAACCCGCATGCGCTCAGATCTTCCCAAAGTTCTTCACCCAATTGCTCATAAGAGTATGGTTCAACATGTGATTGATACCGCTCATGACGTTGGCAGTGACGCTATTCAGCTTGTTTATGGCTATGGTGCGGATAAGCTACAAGCTAAGCTTGGCGAACAACAACTTAATTGGATTTTACAAGCTGAGCAATTGGGTACTGGTCACGCTGTGGCACAGGCCAATGACAATATAGCTGATGATGACACTGTGTTAATCCTTTACGGTGACGTGCCATTAATACAAGCCGCTACGCTTGATTCCTTGCTCGCAGCGCGAGAAGACGGTGGTCTAGCTATTCTGACCGTTAACCTACCCAATCCAATGGGATATGGTCGCATCGTACGCGAAGCAGATAAAGTGGTTGGCATTATTGAGCAGAAAGATGCTACTACAGAACAGTTAGCTATCAATGAGATCAATACCGGCATTATGGCAGCTCCCGGTAAGCAACTTAAATCTTGGTTGAGCCAATTGTCATCAGACAATGCACAGGGTGAATACTATCTCACTGATATTGTTGCTATGGCACATAAAGATGGCGTGGCAATTACGACCGCTCAGCCTGAATCTGCGGTAGAAGTTGAAGGCGCTAATAACCGCGTGCAGTTGGCACAACTAGAACGTGCTTACCAAGTACGTGCTGCTGAAAAACTCATGCTTGAAGGCGCTAACCTGCGTGATCCTGCCCGCATTGATATCCGTGGTGATGTTACTGTTGGTATGGATGTGATGATTGATATCAACGTGATTATCGAAGGCAAAGTGACTATTGGGAATAACGTCACTATTGGTGCTGGTGCCATTCTTATTGATTGTGAAATTAGTGATAATGCGGTTATTAAACCTTATTCTATTATCGAGAATGCCAAAGTAGGTGTTAGTGCTAGTGCGGGGCCTTTTGCTCGTTTACGCCCAGGTGCTGAACTAAAAGAAGATGCCCATGTAGGTAATTTCGTGGAGATCAAGAAAGCCGTATTAGGTAAAGGGTCTAAAGCGGGTCACTTAGCTTATATCGGTGATGCGCAGATAGGCAGTGGTGTCAATATTGGTGCAGGTACCATTACTTGTAATTATGATGGCGCTAATAAGTTCTTAACGGTTATCGAAGATAACGTCTTTGTTGGCAGCGATACCCAACTTATTGCACCGGTGACGATTGGTAAAGGCGCAACACTGGGTGCTGGTTCTACCATTACCAAAGATGTTGCTGCTGATGAGCTTGTTATCACCCGTGTTAAGCAGCGTCATATATCGGGTTGGGCACGACCGGTAAAACGCTCGAAGAAGTAACTAAACATCTCCTGCCAAAAAGCGACCTTCATGGTCGCTTTTTACTTAGCATCTGCATCCTAAAATCCTCTTTACTTCGTTAAACGCTATAGGTCTCTCCACCTAGTCATTGGTTTAAACCACTGTAACGCTTGGTTACTTATGTTGTGCACTTTGCTTGCCTTTGCTTGTTTTTTGACCTTTGCTTGATGAGTGTCACTTACCTTTGTAAAGGAGTGTAAAGAAACTTAAATAAAAACAATTCTCATTTATATTACGCCCAATTATTACATTTAGGTTTCATTTTTGGGGTTGGCTATGTCTTTTAAGTTTTCTCGTATCGGTCTTGCCGTTGTTGCTGCTTTAGCATCATCAACGACTTTTGCTGAAGAAGTTACAGCAGAATCTAACGTTGTTGTAGAGAGCAACATCGAGCGTATTACGGTTACTGGACGTAGTTTTAACGACTATAAAGTGGGCTCATCTTCAGGTGCAATGCGTGGTGATATCGATATTCTTGACACTCCGCAATCGGTAACCGTTATTCCAGATTTTGTTACCGATGAGCAGTTAGCGACGAACCTAGGTGAAGTACTGGTTAACGATTCTAGTGTGACGGGAGGCAGTGAAAAATGGAATCGCCAAGTTTTTAGCATCCGTGGTTTTGAGTTGTCGTCAGGTTCAGGTTACTTGATCAACGGTCAACAGCAATGGTCTCACTACGTACAGCCCATTGAAACCTTGCAACAAGTTGAAGTACTTAAAGGCCCTTCAAGCATGCTTTATGGTCAATCAGGCCCTGGTGGGCTGATTAATATGGTTAGCAAAAAGCCGACATATGACACTATGCTAGACATTGGTTTTGACACTGATGAACACGGTTCTACCCGTTTTCAAATTGATGCCGGTGGCAGCTTAAATGAATCAGAAACGATTCGTTATCGTACTGTGCTTGTTAAGCAGGACACTCAATACTGGCGTGAATACCAAGATGGCACTAATCAGGAACGTGATCGTTGGTTAGGCTATCTAAACCTTGAGTTTGATATTACTGATGACTTAATGCTGTCGGTTAAATATGACCATACCCAAGACAAAACGGGGATTGATCGCGGTGGCTGGTTAGACAGTAGCGGTGATTTGATTGGTGGCAGTGACATTATTTGGGATCAGCCGTGGGCGTTCACCGATAATACCATCTCTAATATGGGGGCTGACTTAACTTATTATCTAACTGATGATTGGCAAGTTAAGGCCGGCTATAACGACCAGCAGTTTAATCGCCAACGTTTAGATTCATCTCCATCACTGATTAGTGGTTCAGAAGACCCATTTACTGATGGTTACACTGTTAGTCCATTCGATCGCTATGATGATTGGCAACATAAAACAGGTTATGTCGATTTCACTGGTAACTTATATACAGGTGATGTTGAGCATCAATTGCTTATTGGCGCCAACATGCTTGATTACTACTATGGTCAGTTAAAAGAGTCTGGCACGAAAAAACAAACTGTGATGCCTGGTCAGCCGTTACCTAAGCCTGATCTTGATTATAATCGCGATGAAACGTTATACGAGAGTAGCTATAAGCATTATGGTTTCTATGTTCAAGATCTCGTGACGATTAACGATGAATGGCAAGTCCTTGCTGGTGTGCGTTATGACGAACAAAAGAAAGATGGCGACGGTGGTAACAGTTACGCCGTTTCACCTAAATTTGGTGTTATTTATTCACCTGCTGAAAATGGCAGTATCTACGTAAACTACTCTAAGAGCTTCACTCCGCAAGGGATTGTGAATAACGATGAAGATGCTAGCAACGGCATGAACCTTGACCCTGAATACGGTGAGCAATATGAGATTGGCACTAAGTGGGAACTGTTTGATGGCAGCTTGCTATTAACCGGTGCCATATTTGATATTACCGTTTCAAACGTTACCGTGCAGCAAGAGCTAGAAACGCCAGATGAAGATGGCAATATCTACAAAACGACTCAACAAGGTGAGCAACGCCATAAAGGTTTTGAAATGGGTGCTCAAGGTCAAGTGAGTGAGAAGTGGTTTATGACCGGCTCAATGATGTATCTTGATGCTGAATATATAACTAGCGCAAATGATCGAGATAGCTTAGATGGTTTGACACCTGTTGATGCACCAGAGTGGTCTGCCAACGTATGGACGCGTTATGAGATGACAGAAGCACTAGCACTTAACTTTGGTGCTATCTATGTGGGTGAGCGTTTTGCTAATACCAGCAACACCATCAGTAAAGACGGTTATGTTCGTTTCGATATGGGCGCGGCATATACCATGGATATAATGGGTAGCGATGTCAGTGTTCGTATGAACGTGAAAAACCTATTCGATGTTGATTATCTAGCGGGTGGTACTAACACTGATGTCACTGTGGGTGAAGGTCGTAACTTTAGCTTGGCATTAGAAGCTAAGTTCTAAGCTCTTTTATAACAAAAAGCTCCTATCGAAAGATAGGGGCTTTTTTTTGACTAAAATTCAGCTTATATAGGTTTTATAAGTTTCAAAACTGGCTTTTAAGTTTCGTTTGTCTATAATCCACCTTTCGAAACGAAACTTAAATGCTAAATTATGAATAAACGTAACACTCAACAACGACGTCACAGCATTATTAGCCTGCTTAATGAGCAAGGCGAGGTGAGTGTTGAAGAGTTATCCTTACGTTTTGAAACTTCTGAAGTCACCATTCGTAAAGATCTCGGCACGTTAGAAAAGACAGGCCTCTTGCTTCGGCGTTATGGCGGCGCGGTAGCCGTACCTGATGAAGTGACTCAGCAATTTAGTGCCAAAATCGCACCGAATAAGCTATCTATCGCTAGGGTTGCAGCTGAACTGATAAGAGATCATAACCGTATTATCATCGATAGCGGCAGTACAACTTCAGGCTTAATTGCGCAGTTAAATGCTAAGCGTGGATTGTTAGTCATGACTAACTCTCTCACTCTGGCCAATGCCATACACGATCTCGAGAATGAGCCTACGCTATTAATGACTGGCGGGACTTGGGATCCGCATTCGGAATCATTTCAAGGCCAAATAGCGGAACAGGTTTTACGCTCCTATAATTTTGACCAACTGTTCATTGGAGCCGATGGTATTGACCTTGAACGTGGCACAACCACCTTCAATGAGTTAACCGGCCTAAGTAAGGTGATGGCTGAAGTCTCACGCGAAGTGATCGTGATGCTCGAATCTGAAAAACTGGGTCGACGTATCCCAAATTTAGAACTGCCTTGGAGCAATATTAGTGTGCTTGTATCTGATGACAAGCTACCTACTGAGGCGGTTGAGAGTATTTCAAAGCATGGGGTGCGAGTCATTCTTGCGCCGTATGTGGGGTAACTGAGGTTATCCATTTTTAAATTCAATTTTTAGTTTTTAATCTCAAATTAACTCTTCGTTAGAGAGTCTAGGTAATCAAAATGTGTGGAATAGTTGGCGCAGTAGCGCAAAGGGATGTTGCAGAAATTCTAGTTGAAGGATTAAGACGACTTGAATACCGCGGTTATGACTCAGCAGGTGTTGCTGTACTTCATAATGGTGAATTAAGCCGTACTCGTCGAGTAGGTAAAGTGCAGGAATTATCATCAGCACTTGAAGAGCAGCCGTTGACTGGCGGTACTGGTATTGCTCATACGCGCTGGGCTACTCATGGTGAGCCGAGTGAACGTAATGCGCATCCACATGAGTCAGAAGGTGATATTGCCGTGGTCCATAACGGTATTATCGAAAATCACAATAAACTGCGCGTCATGCTTAAAGGCTTAGGTTATACCTTTGCATCTGACACCGACACCGAAGTTATTTGTCACTTGGTTCATCATGAACTTAAAACTCATGACACTTTACTTGCTGCGGTTCAAGTAACAGTTAAACAGTTAGAAGGCGCTTACGGTACTGTGGTTATCGACCGTCGTGACAGCCAACGCATGGTTGTGGCACGCAGTGGCAGCCCATTAGTGATTGGTTATGGCTTAGGCGAAAACTTTGTCGCTTCTGATCAGCTAGCATTACTGCCTGTTACTCGCTCGTTTGCGTTCCTTGAAGAGGGTGATGTTGCTGAAGTGACTCGTCGTGAAGTTAATATCTTTGATATTGATGGCAACGCCGTTGAGCGTGAAATGAAAGAGTCTGAAGTTACCCATGATGCGGGTGATAAAGGTGAATATCGTCATTACATGCTAAAAGAGATCTATGAGCAGCCAACAGCAATTGCCCATACGCTTGAAGGCCGCATTGCAGGTGGTAAAGTTCTAGATTCAGCATTTGGTGAAAATGCCGCTGAATTCTTAAAAGATATTAAGCACGTACAGATCATCGCCTGTGGTACCAGCTACCATGCGGGTATGGCGGCGCGTTATTGGTTAGAAGATTGGGCGGGCGTTTCTTGTAACGTCGAAATTGCTTCTGAATTCCGTTACCGTAAATCGCATTTGTTCCCGAATAGTTTATTAGTGACTATTTCACAGTCTGGTGAAACCGCTGACACATTAGCGGCAATGCGTTTAGCCAAAGAGATGGGCTACAAAGCCACACTGACTATCTGTAATGCAGCCGGTTCATCGTTAGTACGTGAGTCCGATATGGCTTACATGATGAAAGCGGGCGTTGAAATTGGTGTTGCATCCACTAAAGCGTTTACGGTGCAGCTCGCAGGATTGTTAATGCTAACCACCGTGATTGGCCGCCATAATGGTATGTCAGCAGAGATGGAAGCTAATATTACGCAAAGCTTGCAATCGATGCCGGCTAAAGTCGAACAAGCATTAAGTTTAGATGATGCGATTGCGGAACTGGCTGAAGATTTTGCAGATAAGCACCATGCACTATTCTTAGGTCGCGGCGATCAATACCCGATTGCGATGGAAGGTGCGCTAAAGCTGAAAGAGATCTCTTATATTCACGCTGAAGCGTATGCATCGGGTGAACTTAAACATGGTCCTCTTGCGCTGATTGATGCTGATATGCCCGTTATCGTCGTTGCACCTAACAACGAGCTACTTGAAAAGCTAAAGTCTAACGTTGAAGAGGTCCGTGCTCGTGGCGGTTTAATGTATGTCTTTGCCGATAAAGACGCTGAGTTTGAGTCAGACGATACTATGAAGGTGATCCCTGTGCCTCATTGTGATGAGTTTATGGCACCGCTTATCTACACTATTCCTTTGCAGTTATTGTCATATCATGTGGCATTGATCAAAGGGACTGACGTTGACCAGCCGCGTAACTTGGCTAAGTCCGTCACCGTAGAGTAAGCCCGATTAAATACTCATAAACAAAAAAAGCCTCCTAAATTTAGGAGGCTTTTTTAATGCAGATAAAAACGCTTTGAACTACTTCTCAGCAGCTCCTTTCTCTTTTGCTATTTTTATATCGAAATTATCCAGCAGTAACAAGGTATCAGCAATTGCTGCTTTGAGTTTTCCTGCGGGTGGCGAGCTGAGTTTTTTAGCTTGTTTTAATGACTCTCGTCGAGTGACAAACTCAAGCATGGTTTCGAGTTTTTCCGGGCAATCAATATCGAGAGGAGGGAGCTTTTTAGCTGCCGCATTATTATAGATTTCGAACTCACTTTTTAAGTGTTCTTGAGCTTCTCTGATTCTTTCCATATAAGTTCTAACCCCTGTATATGATTAACCCATAACTCGAAGCTAACTTATTAACAAAATTTAAACAAGTCACTCGGCAAAAGTTAATCCGTTAGAGGGGGATGTGTTTTTGTAGATTACCTTTTGTACTCATTTTTACGGTTTAAGGGGCTTCTTATATAGGCGAATAATATAAGAGTTCTTAAATTCGAACTCGTTGCCTGCCAATATAGACTCCTTTACTTGCGGGAGTTGATCTAGAGGTAGCCCTTTAGAGAGTAAGATAAGTAATGCTTGAGAAAGGTGCTTGGTTTCTGAACAAAGTGATTTATTGTTATAGATTTCGACCTGCATATACACCCTAAAAACACTGTGTTGACTCTGTCGATATCAACTTTTGGCTGAAAAGAAGTGCTTGCTGACGTTGGTCACAAGCGGAATGACAGAATTTACAATAATGGTTTAATTTATCAAGTGTTAGCTTTTTAGTACGTTAAGTAGATCCTTATCTAATGATAAATAATCTGTTCAGTGGGAATAAAGCGAAGAATTGGTGCGCCCATGTAAGAAAATGGGCGTCTAAATTTAAGATACGAGCTTAACCAAACTCTCCGCTGACATAACCCTGAGTACGTTTGTCTAGCGGATGATTAAATATCTGGCTTGTTTCACCGTGTTCGACCAACTCACCCATCCAGAAGAAAGCGGTTTTATCTGAGATGCGTTTTGCTTGGTTCATAGAATGGGTCACTATCACTATGGTGAATTTTTTACGCAGTTCATCCATTAACTCTTCAATTTTATGAGTTGCAATAGGGTCAAGGGCGCTGGTGGGTTCATCCATCAAGATCACTTCTGGCTTCATTGCTATGGCACGGGCAATACACAGTCTTTGTTGCTGACCTCCAGATAAGCCTTGGCCTGGTGAGTCGAGCCTGTCTTTGACTTCATCCCAAAGGGCCGCGCTACGAAGCGATTCCTCTACTGCTTCAGCTAAAACTCGTTTATCTCTGACACCTTGGGCTTTTAGTCCAAAAGCGACATTCTCAAAAATGCTCATTGGAAATGGGTTAGGCTTTTGAAAAACCATACCCACGCGCATTCTAAGCTGTTTTACATCAACATCTTTATAGATATTGTTTCCCTCAAACATCACATCACCGTCAATCTTCACGCCTGCGACCAAGTCATTCATGCGATTGAGAGTACGAAGCAGTGTTGATTTTCCGCAGCCAGAGGGACCAATAAGTGCGGTCACTTGGCGTGATGGTATTGCCATTGAGATATTTTTTAGCGCATGGTTATCGCCGTAAAATAGGTTTAAGTTGTTCACTTCTAGCTTATTCATAGGGATAGCCTTTTAAGATTTGCTTAGACGTGTAGCAATGAATTTGGTGGTCATATTGAGCAGCAGCACTAATACAATCAGCACTGTTGCGGTGGCATAAGCCTGATCCCACTCATGTTGGGTAAAGAGTTCTTGCGTGAGCTTATAGAGGTGAACAGTTAAGGTACGGCCCGAATCAAGCACCGATTCGGGTATTTGCGTTACCATTCCCGCCGTTAAAAATACCGGAGCAGACTCACCGATGACTCGACCTGTGCTTAAGATCACTGCGGTGACAATACCGGGTAGAGCACTGGGGAGAATAAGGCGCCAGATAGTGTAGATTTTTGAGCTGCCAAGGGCATAACCGCCTTCACGGTAGCTCATAGGTACCGCGAGTAGTGCTTCTTCTGTGGTTCGGATAATCACAGGTAATATCAACATAGCCAGTGTTAAGGAGCCTGAAAGAATAGAGAAGCCCAGCCCTAAGGTTGTGACGAAGAAAGTCATACCAAATAAGCCATAAACGATGGATGGGATCCCAGCAAGTGATTCAGTACAGAAACGAATGGTTTTAACCACTTTACTGCCCGGAGCTGCATATTCGGTTAGGTATATGGCCGTCATAATGCCGATAGGCGCGGCGATGCTGAGTGACAGACCCACCATATATACGGTTGATACTATCATTGCCCAAATACCCGAGGCTTCACCAATACGGGTGTAGGATCCAGTGATGAACTCCCAGCTAACATAGGCCAAGCCATTACTTAAAATGTGCCAAACAACCCACAGGAGGAACAAAATCGTGATGGCAGCCGCGGCCCAAATTGCGCCAAACAGCAATTTGTCTTGTATGCCTCTATTGAAAATACGCTTATCTTGAAGCATTAGTCGCTCCTCTTACGGTTTAGATATAACAAACTAGCGTTAAGTAAAACGATGAACAGCAATAACACGATACCTGTTGAGTAAAGGGCGCTGGAGTGAATGCCTGTGGCATAAGACATCTCCATCGCGATATTGGCCGTTAATGTTCTTGCGGGCTCAAGTAACGACCCTGGCATGGCTGGCGCGTTACCCATCACCATAATAATGGCCATCGTCTCGCCAATTGCGCGGGCAACACCGAGCGCTACACCTGTGAATATACCGCTGCGTGCCGCAGGTATAAGCACTTTGAAAATACTGTAAATATGCGATGCGCCAAGCGCTAATGCACTCTCTTTATACACCGGAGGTAGCGCGCGTAGTGAGGTTTCTGAGATGGTGATTACGGTGGGCAAAATCATGATTGCCAATACAATGATCCCCGCAAGAATGGTGTTACCCGCTGGAATGTTAAAGATGACTTCGATTGCAGGAACAATAATGACGAGACCAAAAAATCCGTATACAACTGAAGGAATACCGGCTAACAGCTCGACAGCAGGACGTACAATATCAGCCAACCACTTAGGAGCGAGCTCCGCTAAGAAGACCGCTGTTAGAATCGCAATGGGTACGCCAATGATTACCGCGCCCGTTGTTGATATGAGGGTCGAGACTATCATCGGAAAAATGCCGTAAAGGGCTGGTGGTAACCATTCACGACCAAAAACCAAGTTGAATATGCCAGCTTCTTTAAACGCAGGCAGTCCCTCTTGGAATACAAACCAACCAATGGTGGCGACGGACACCACGCCAATCATGGCACTGGCTAGAAATAACAGATGAAAAAAGAGCTCTTTCCAATCATGTTTTTTTGCTGGGGCGAGTTGCAGTCCTTGCGCTCGGGCTTTACTGGCAGTGCTCATCACTTGGCCTCGATATCTTACGGCTTATAAATAATCGGCTGATCAATTAACTAAACAGAGAGCAGCAAAGCTGCTCTTTTTTTATGACCTTGTAAGCTTATTGAACGCGGATATAACCTTCGCTTGCGACAATGTTCTGTCCGTCTTCAGACAAGATGTATTTAATAAAGTCTTGCGCATTACTCGGTGCGTTCTTGTCCATTAACACAATGAAGGGACGAGCGATTTGATAGTCACCTGTGGCAATGTTGTCATCTGTTGCGGCAACCCCATCAACATCGATTGCACGTAGGCTGTCATCGACGCTGCCTAATGAGATATAACCGATGGCATATGGGTTGTTAGCCACAATGGTCTTGATCATGCCGTTGCCATTACCGACTTGGGCTCTAGGGGTGATAGCGGTAACTTTATGACCGTTGATGTTACGTTGTAGCTTCATTATCTCTTCGAAAGCCCCGCGAGTTCCTGATCCATTTTCACGAGTAACGACGACAATAGGGCGTGACTCGCCGCCAACTTCACTCCAGTTTTTAATTTCACCGCGATAGATTTTCGAAATTTGAGCTTGGGTTAAACTTGTTACTAAGTTGGCATTGTTAACAGCCGCTGCGATGCCATCGCGTGCGATAACAACTTTTTTGGTGTCACTGCTAAGCTCACTTTGTTTTACGTTGCGTGATGACATGCCTATCATGCTGGTGCCATCTTTAGCGGCGCGAATACCCGCTGAAGATCCTGTGCTCTGCACTTCAACATTGTTCTTCGTGGTATTTTGGTAATTCTCTGCCAGCACTTCCATTACGTGTGCTACTGAAGTTGAACCCGATACGGTAACAGTGCCAGCTTGAACCAGTGGCGATACCATCAAACCGACAGCGGTTAATAAGCTAATAACTTTTTTCATTACTTTTCCTACTCTGTTATAAGTTGTCTAAATACGAAACCAAATGAGTGCCTCACTGAAGGCGATTGCATTAAGACAGAGATATATGACAGTTAGGTGACAGTGTTTTATTGATGTAAAAGCTGAATTGAAAATGTAAATGCGCTTTACTTGAGTAAAATGCAGGGACTTTATTAGATTGGTAACATTTAAGACGACTTTTCTTAAATGCTATTTTAAAACCACTTTTGAGGGCTTGGTATGTGTTGCAGTTGGTTTTGGTGACTTAACTTACTAGTGTGCTTCATGGGGTTCACTTAGCGTTAAGCTTAATTTAAGGGTTAACCTAGTGTTTTGTAGTATATTTAACGTTGAAGAATGCTTGATAAATTTATTGTTAAACTTTTATGACAGTAATCGGTTGGCCGCATTAATTATTAGCTGATAATTGCAACCTATTCGGTTATTGCAATTTAGTCTACTAAGCTACATAAATGGTTATAAAGCGGATTTATATTTCGCTCACCGCACGCGCTAGGTTTTAACACTCTCATTAGCTCTACTTACTTAAGGACGTTTTATGACGACTGAAATGATCATGATTGGTATGTCTATTTTGATCTTAGTCGGAATATTACTGCATCACCCTTCAAGAACATTAGGGATCCCTTCACTGCTTATTTTTATGGCTGTGGGCTTAGTGTTAGGCAACGGTGAGTTCAACTTTGTTTATGATGACTTGGGTAAAACGGCTTGGATTGGTGGGCTGGCGCTAAACATTATTGTCTTTGTTGGTGGCATAAACACATCAACTGATAAGATTAAAGTGGCCTATAAAGAAGGCGGTGTATTGGCTTCTTTTGGGGTCTTGTTTACCACGATGTTTTTTGCGGTCATTTTATATTGGCTGCTTGATTTCGATTTTATCACCTGCCTGCTATTTGCTGCCATCGTGTCATCGACCGATGCCGCCGCCGTATTCTCTATCTTAGAATCTAAAAAGTTAAAGCTGAAAGAGCAAACTGACACCATATTGGAATTTGAATCTGCAACTAATGACCCGGTTGCTATGTTACTAGTGATTTTCTTAACCGATATGGCACTTTCTGCGAGTAAAACGGTAATAGCCTCTGAAATTGCGCTTGAATTAGTAACACAGATATCGGTGGCGATAATCGTCGGTGGGCTGGTGGCTAAGCTGGCTGTTACGTTACTTAATCGAATTCATCTTTCCGAGTTCGGTCTTATCCCTGTTTTTGTGCTCGCAAGCTTTGTGGTGGCAACTTATGGCGCTGAAATGCTCGGCGGTAATATCTTATTAGCGTCTTATATAGCGGGTGTAGTGATAGGCAATGGTATTAAGCGTGGGCAATCGGTTAATCAACACTTCCTTAATAGCTTGTCTTGGTTAGCTCAAGCACTGATGTTTATTGTGTTGGGCTTACAGATCTTCCCGCAGTCGCTAGCAGCGGTATTTGTGAGTTCATTATTACCTGCAATATTGCTGATGTTGGTTGCAAGGCCATTGGCTGTGCAACTTTGTTATCTGCCATTTGTAAAAGCGAGCTGGAAGAAGCGATTGTTTATTTCGGCCATTGGCTTAAAAGGGGCTACCCCTATTGTATTTGCATTAATTCCTGCCGCAGCGGGTGTTCCAGGTTCGCTCGAAATCGTGCATATGGTGTTCTTTATCGTGCTGTTCTCTGTGTTTATCCAAGGTGGGGCGATAGCGCCTCTAGCGAACAAGCTCGGTTTGAACAATTCAGATAAAGACTAAAGTGGCACTGGAACCTAACTCTTTATGCCGTGGCGCTTTGTAAGGCGTTTTTAGACTCAATACTTTTCCAGATTTTTTCATGGAAATAGAACACTACGGTATTAATAGCGGGCTCTATTAAGGCTATTGCACCACCAATGATAACGCTGCCTGTTAGCAAATAAGTCACTGTGAAGGCGACGCTAAAATGAAGAATCGCAAAGGTCATAGTCTTGGTCATGAGGGTACTCCTTTAAAAGTTAATCAAATGATAACGATTATCATTTGCAATTGAAAGAGGTTTATATAGATAAGTTTGATAGGAATATTCGATTGGAAAGTCTTTTTGGGTATAAACCCATCAACATCTTTAATGTATTGATGGGTTTACATCATCTCTGATTAATTGCTCAATCTGTCAATTAGTAGTGCCATGGAAATGATGAGAAGTCTTTATCACGCTTTTCTAAGAATGCGTCACGTCCCTCTTGAGCTTCCGCTGTACCATAAGCCAAACGTGTTGCTTCACCTGCAAAAAGCTGTTGTCCCACTAAACCATCATCAGGTAAGTTAAACCCATATTTGAGCATGCGCATAGCCGTTGGCGACTTGGAGTTAATCTCTTTCCCCCAGTTTAACGCTTCGGTCTCAAGCTCTGCATGAGGAATAGCCCGGTTAACCATACCCATATCGAAGGCTTCTTCTGCTGTGTAGTTAAAACCAAGGAAGAAGATTTCTCGAGCACGTTTTTGGCCAATCATCTTGGCTAAATAAGCGCTGCCGTAGCCAGAGTCAAAGCTACCAACGTCAGGATCTGTCTGTTTGAATACTGCGTGTTCTTTTGAAGCTAAAGTTAAGTCACAGACCACGTGCAAACTATGCCCTCCGCCCACAGCCCAACCAGGTACAACAGCAATAACCACTTTAGGCATAAAGCGTATTAGGCGCTGTACTTCAAGAATATGTAGGCGGCCCATTCGAGCGACATCTGGCGTGCCCTCTTCAGCCCCTTCGTATTTGTAACCATCTTTGCCGCGGATCCGTTGATCACCGCCAGCACAGAAAGAGTGTTGCCCTTTAGCTGATGGGCCGTTGCCGGTAATTAACACGCAGCCTACATCAGACCATTGGCGAGCATGATTGAGTGCCGTGTAAAGTTCATCTACCGTTTTTGGTCGGAACGAGTTCAGGCAATCAGGACGGTTTATCGCAACGCGAACGGTTCCCTGAGCTTTAGCTCTGTGGTAGGTAATATCTTCGAAATCAAATCCAGGAACGACATCCCATAATGCGGGGTCAAAAATATCAGATACTTTTTCAGTCATGAGCAGCTAGCCTTTTCATTTCGTTATATAACAGTAATGAGTAAAGGCTAGGCGGAATCAGATCTCAGGTCAATTAACATTAATCGCTAATGCGTGAACTGAGATCTATCGCAATGGCTTATTGGTTAGGCTATCGCTGCCTAATTCAATTTGTCGCATAGATAAGTTTGGTTTTCTTTACTAAAGCTACTGTGCCTCTCGGCACCGTTGCCACAATAGCGCTCTTTATAGTCATCTAGTTTGACCTGTGACTGGCTAATGAGTTTTAGGGCTTGTTGCTCTGTAACCGATAGTCGTTCTGTTATATCAGTCGTTAAGAGATTAACTTTAGCGTCAATACGCTTCATTTGCGTGCCAGTCATGCTATCAAGTTTGTCCTCAGCTTGTTGATAAATAGCCTGTACTTCGGCAACAGGTTCATCAAGTGTGTCCGTTTCGGTATAGAGGTAATAAAGGATACCGCCAATTAACGCTATTAAAATCCAGCCTTTCATCAATTAGTCCTATATAGGTGAATAACTTGTATTATAAGCGTTATAATAAGCTAGTTTTCTAGCAATATTAAAGCTGTAAGGCTACAAAATGAACGAAGAGCAAAATAAAAAAGATTTTTCAAAAGTAGAAAGAATCAAAATCCATCAACCAGATGCTAGTAAGGCGGATAGGTTTAATCCTCGAAATCGAATCTATGTAAGGGCTGTAGAAGGCTTATGGAGCACACTGCGTCGACGTTTAGGTTGGATCGCGATGCTGTTCTTTTTACTGTTGCCTTGGATCCCTTGGGGAGACAGGCAAGCTGTATGGTTTAACTTAGCAGAGCAAAAGTTTCATGTGTTCGGCTTAACTATATGGCCACAAGACCTCACTTTGCTTGCCGCACTACTGATGATAGCAGCCTTTGGATTGTTCTTTATTACCACCTATCTAGGGCGGGTTTGGTGCGGTTATACCTGCCCCCAAACGGTTTGGACCTTTATCTTTATTTGGTTTGAAGAGAAGCTCGAAGGCGCACGTAATAAACGTATAAAGCTAGATCAGATGCCATGGAGCTTTAATAAGCTTTGGCGTAAAACGGCAAAACATGCGGCTTGGTTGCTGGTATCGTTATTAACCGCAATGACGTTTGTTTCCTACTTTGTGCCTACACGAGAAGTCTACTTAGAAGTATTCAGCTTAAGTGCCAGTGGTGGGATCTATTTCTGGGTGATCTTCTTTACCTTTGCGACTTACGGTAACGCCGGTTGGATGCGCGAGATAATGTGTATTCATATGTGCCCCTATGCCCGTTTTCAAGCTGCTATGTTTGATAAAAATACCTATATAGTGGGCTACGATACTCAGCGCGGTGAAACGCGAGGGCCAAGATCACGCAAAGCGGACCATAAAGCGATGGGCTTAGGCGACTGCATTGATTGTGACTTATGTGTACAGGTTTGCCCAACGGGTATCGATATACGTAACGGTCTACAGTACGAGTGCATTAACTGTGGTGCATGTATTGATGCTTGCGATACCACGATGCAACGCATGGGATACGACAAAGGTTTAATCAGTTATACCACTGAGAACAAGTTAGAAGGGGTAAAAGAGAAAGTCTTACGTCCTAAGCTTGTTGGCTACGGTGTCATTCTATCGGTGATGATTTTAGTCTTTATATATGCCACTGCGACAATTGCTCCGATCCGCATTGATGTTATCCGTGACCGTAACCTATTGTTTAGAGAAACTGACCAAGGTTTAATTGAGAACACCTTTACGCTAAAGATCCTTAATAAGACCGAAAGTACCCATATCTATAATATGACAGTGGCAGGCTTAACTAACTATGAATGGATTGGCCCACAACAAGTGACTTTAAATGGCGGGGAGGTATTAACACTTCCGATCAGTATCGCTGTTGACCCAGTTGATCTCACCAGAGCGATGACACATATCAACTTTGAAGTAGAGACTAATGATGGTGCTATAGAAGCTAAACAAGAATCACGCTTTTTTGGTAACTAATCTAGCGATATAAATGGTAAAAAAGGGGCTTTCAGCCCCTTTTTTGTACGTATCGTTTGATAACCATGCGGTTGGCATGATTGTTTCACTTTTATGAAGAAAGACCCTTGCGCTTACTGAGGAATTCCCTATAATTCGCACCCACTGACACGGCACAGCAGGCCAACTACTTAGGTAGTACGGGACTTGCAGCGGTGTTAGAGAGTTAAAACTCTTCGGAGATTTG
>NZ_PJBM01000250.1:0-41168 GCF_002836075.1 Shewanella sp. GutDb-MelDb
CTTTAAACATAACTTTGTATCCCTTTCGCAGTTTTGAATTTATGTATTTCAAATTGGAGACTACTACAGGGAAGGTACGGTAATTGGCCACATTCGGAACTCAACGTTAATTAAACAACGCAAAACCACTACACTCACCTTCAGATAACTTTTGGTGGGGTAAACTGGGCATAAGTGAGTTAGCTTCTGCCCATAATAGTTCCAATGACCTACGGTCAGCGCATGTGCAGACGCAACTGAGACTTGCCGTAAGCACATCTGACTTCCATGAACACTCCTGGTCGCATCAGCACTGGATTAGAAAGCACCATCTTCCAACATCTGAATTGATAATTGAAAGAACACAAATCCCAGCCCCATCAAACTCGGAAATATAGGCGTAAGTAATACGTTGAAGAGCCATCTCATTTAGCCATATTCGGCCATGTCGCTTTTACTGACTCGCTTTTCCGTTATGATGTTCTATCAGTTATATACGCGTATTGAAGAGGTATTGAACACCATGGATATCAATGGAACCTGTATCTCATCAACAATGGATGATCACGGCCCTATTTATGTTTATCAAACAAGAACCAGCCGCATCCTCAGCTTCGATGGAAAAATCTATCAAAGCTCTATGAAAATCAAAGACATTAATGGGTTAACACTTGGCTACACTCAGGCCATGATGGCGGGATTATTGTTTATCCCTAGCGTGAAAACAGCCACTATTATGGGGCTGGGCGCTGGATCTATGGCAAAGAATCTGCTCAGCAGTTTCGCTGAGTTGAACGTGCACGCAATTGAATACCGCGCCGCCGTGGCTGCGATCGCAAAAGAATATTTTGACTTACCCGACACCAAGCGTCTTTTAATTCATATAGACGACGCGGTGAACTATATGAAAAACACCGAGATGAAGAGCGATATCATCTTTTCAGATCTATACAACTCAGATGGGATGGAGCCGAAGCAAGTACAATCAAGCTACTTGCGTGATTGTAAAAATGCACTCAACGAACAAGGTGTTCTGGTGCTCAATATCTGCCATACGGGGCTTGAATTACGACAAGAGTTAGATGAATTACTCGCGCATGAATTTGAAAATCGACGACTCAGTTTTGAAGTTGCAGGTGGAAACACCATCATACTGGCATTTAAAAATGACATCCCCTCGATGACAAGAGAAACGCTACTGGCTAAAGGCCAATCCTTGCAAGAGCAAATGAACATTTCGATGGAACGTTATGCCAATTTGCTTTGTGATATACAAGATATCAATTAGCCTTCGATAACGTATTAGCTCAATTCATTCCAACTTCAAGTGCAGCTCCAAGTCAAAATAGGTCCAACATCAACTCACTCAAGTTGATGTTGGAAGCGACATAAAATTATCAAACAGATTAGGGGCTGTTAATGATACTGATACTTTTAGTTGTTTCTAGACCTTAGCCAAACAACCAAGCCTGCAATACCAAAGAAAAATGGCAACAAGAATAATATCACCACTACTTGGCGTTTTTGTTTGCTGGTTAAATCTAACCGTTCTACCTTTACTGCTTTTGAGCTAAGAAAAACCTGATAGTCTAATTCTGCTAGCCAATTAACAACATTAAGCCCCATCTGTGCATTACTGTACTGATTAATATAGACATTTGTTAAAAAGTCAGCATCAGTGAAAACAATCATCCGCGTGTTTGATGGCTTGCTGAGCTCTTTATCCTGCGCGCTAGGCTTAGCCGGATGCTCTTCAAGAACAACATAAGAGATGGGCACAGGGCCTGGAGTGTCGATACCCGGATCAAATTGAATATCTAAGTGTCGATTCGTTTCCGCCCAGCTTTGATCTTTCGATGTAGTCAAAGCGATAGCAGCAAGCTTAATGTTGGGGCGACGCTGTTCTAATACTCGGATAGAACGCGGCCGAACGTAAAAGGTGTAATCTAAACCTTGGGTAATGGCTTTGTGCTTTTGATAATTCTTGGTCGCTGGGCTGCCAACATCATTACCAATATGATTGGTTAAATCGACCACAACATCTGACTGAACGTTAAGCCCCCATTGATTGATAATGCCGTTTAATGACGGGTTTAGCTGTTGTTGCTCTGCTGTCAGTGGCTTATCGGGTGTGGTGACCAGTGTTTGCTCAATCAAAAATAGTGCATTTCCACCAGACGACAAGTAATCAACGATTAACGTTTCTTCCTGCTGCGTAAGTTCCGTACGTGGACCCGCAATAATTAACACATCACAATCCTCAGGGATCGACTGTGTGATGCCTAACATCAGCGGTTTACTTTGCATGTTGTTATCGGCTAACAATTGCTTAAAGGTGGATAAGCCAAGATTATCTTCATTTGAAATCGAGTATTCACCATGGCCACTGAGAAAGTAAACTTGCCTTGGTGAACGACTAGCACGGGCAATGGTATTAGTCAGTTTTTCTTCCGTCAGCGGTTCATCAGTGAAATCAATATCTTTACGCACATCACCCGACTGTACGATAACTTTCCTTTCCTTGCCGCTGACCACATTGCCAAATTTAGCCGCAAAAGAAATATTCTCAATCGGGTCGATTATTTTCGTGCTAATTAGACCTGCAGATAGTCGTTCGTATTCGTTAAACAGATCCTGTAAATATTTTGGTGGCATCCCCACATAAAATGCGGTTAATTCGACTTTCTGGGTTAACGAACCGATAAAATCGACAGTGTTTTTAGATAAGGTGTGTTGCTTGGCTTTTGTCACATCCCAGCGCATAGGAATGCTGTTAGCAGCATAATGACTGATACCAAGAAACGCTAAGCTCCCCATGACCATAGATAAAATAATAAAGACTTTTTTCCATCGTCCACGATTGGCAACGGATGCCACTTTCGTTGAGTTAGCGTCGGTGTTTCTTAGACTCTTGCTTAAAAGCAGCAAGCCAACAAATGAAATTGCGCCACTGAGCGTTAAGCAACTGGCGAGACTCAAGCTTAATAGGGCAAATTGACCTTCAATATAAAATAACGATAATCCTACGGTGAAGACAAACACGGTTATCCCTACCAAGGCTGGGAATAATTTATTAAGCATCATGCTGATTTTCTTTTTAAGCGTCATTTATTGCCACACCCTATGGTCAATGCTTATACGGGTGAGTACTAAACAAAGTAAAATCCCCGCTAAGTAATAGATAATATCACTGGCGGTGATCATGCCGATGGCAAAGTTTTCGAGGTGGGTACGCGTACTAAACTGGGTAACAAACGTTTCAGCAAAGCCGCTGACATATTTAGTAAAGGTACTTGAAAAGTAAAGTATAAATATAATTAAGTAAGATGCCATTGCGGCAATTATTTGGTTGCGTGTCCATGAAGAGGTCAGTAAGCCGATGGCAATGAAGAGCGCTCCCTCTAACCAGATACCAATATAGCCTGACAAAATACTGTAAACATCGGGATCACCATAATATTCAACGATAAAATAGTAAACGCTTGTTAGAGCAATTAATAGCGAGTAAAAAACAAGCATACTTAAATACTTACCTAACACTATCATGGTCGGTGTTAAGGGGGATGTCAGTAAAAACTCCATCGTGCCGTTGGACTTCTCTTCTGCAAATAGCTTCATCGTGAGTAATGGGATGATGAAAATAAACATAAACTCCATCACTTGAAAAATATCCCGTAATGACACTTCTCTATTTTGATCAATGATCATAAAGAAAAACATATTAAACAAAGATAACGAAGCAATTATAACG
Source organism: Shewanella sp. GutDb-MelDb (assembly GCF_002836075.1). Taxonomy (NCBI): domain Bacteria; kingdom Pseudomonadati; phylum Pseudomonadota; class Gammaproteobacteria; order Alteromonadales; family Shewanellaceae; genus Shewanella; species Shewanella sp. GutDb-MelDb. The sequence goes on from NZ_PJBM01000250.1 coordinate 3,731, forward strand.
AGGTAAGCAATAGGGCTACTAAAATAGCCATGCAGCTCTTTTTTGGTTAATGCGAGGACTTTATGCATCAGTAATCACCACCATTGTGCATTTGCGGCTGTTGATGATAATCAATAAAAATTTGTTCCAAGGTCGATGATTTAGACGGGCAATCTTGTGATGCCGATATATTGTTATTGCCTGTATCCACTCTATCTCTGCCTATCCCGTTTTTAAGCAATGTATCCAAGGATTCATCAACCACTAGTTGACCTGATTTAATCATCAAAATACGCTGTGCTATTTTTTCCATTTCAGGCAAGGTGTGCGTGCTCAACAATACCGTTCTTTGTTCTCGTTGGTTGCTTATAAGTGCTAATACTTGCTGAATTTGCATAGGATCTAGGCCACTTGTGGGTTCATCTAGAATAAGCAGTTTAGGCTCATGAATAATCGCTTGCGCAATCCCTACCCTTTGCTTATAGCCTTTAGATAATGTTGAAATCGTTTTTTGTTTTACCTGCTCTAAATCACACTCTTCTAGCACTTTAGCAATCTTAACCGCTTGTTTTTTGGACGGGACATCTTTTATCTCAGCGGCAAACTTCAAATATTGCAACACGGTCATGCTGGTGTACAAAGGCGGGGTTTCAGGGAGGTAGCCAATTTTCTGTCTGATCGTTAGAGAATGCTTAGTAATATTATCGCCATCAATAAAAATTCGGCCTGAGGATGGTGCAAGAAAAGAAGTAATAATACGCATCAAGGTTGTTTTTCCTGCGCCATTCTTTCCTAAAAAGCCGACGATATCACCTTGATTAATTTCAAAGCTAACATCATCTAGCGCTTGCAGGGCACCGAAGCTTTTACTGATATGTTCAACCGTTAGAATACTCACTCAATAGCCTTTTCATCGTGATTGTTAGAAACTGGATTTACATTGCCTTTTTGGGCTAATCGTCTTAATACCTGCCCGTACACCTACCGCCTGACTTTTGCCTATTCTCTTCATACCGAATGAGAATGAGCAAAACATAGCGATGCATTGAAAGAGACGGGGCGGGCTTTAATCACCATCACAGAAAAGCGATGGGCCAGTGTAGCACGAACAATATTTTTTAATTTTACAAACAATATCTTGCAGTCATTACTAAGTAAGCCGCCGTACTAATCGAGGGGCGCTGGAGGTAAATACCCACGACCGTCTTTAACTAAATCACTCTTTCCCAACGTGCTGTCATTAAGCGCGTTGCCATAATTATCTCGACAATGAACGCAGGGACTCATCTTGTTCACGAAGCGGCCTTTTCGAGTGTACTTTCTTATATAAGCATGTGAAATTTTGACATTACCGCGATGTAATCCGATGGCATCGTCCAGCTTATGCCTCAAATCACTGACGGCTGCATCTTCAGCGCACATGTTGTCGCTGGCACAGCCCCAACCGATAACATCCTCGCTAGCATCACTGTTTACATATCTAGCCGCGACCCAGGGACCACTGTGATCTCCCGTAGGCGTACCATCGGGGAAATTGGATGGCTTATTAGCCAACTGATACGAGACAAGTTCAAGCGGATCTACAGGGGCTCTATCGCAGAGGGTGTCACGACTTAACGGGCGCCCTGTTGTCACAAAATAATGATGGTTGTGGCTGATTTTCAGATCGCAGTAATGGTGTGCCCCTTCGATTTTATTGATGTGCGTTATCTCTGCTACCGCGCCACTGCAGGCTAAGATTTGGTCAGCCATCTTAAGATTGCCAGCCTCAACCCACTCCTGTGCAACAAGGTAAAAACGGTGCTCTTCTACCACAAACATCGACGTTTTTAATTCAGCAATAGTATATTCAATCTCGATCATATCTTGTACAAGGCTTCCAAATATTCATTCAATAGGGTTAAGTAAAACGGTTCGGTAAAATAAAGCACTATCGGCACAGGTGTCACTCTAGATATAGATTTTAATCATTTCCCTTAACGCCCAAAGCACAGGCATAAAGGCTGCGAGCAAGCAAACCACTCTTTCAGGAGGATAGCCCCTTTACTTGTTCAGCTTTATTTGTGGCACAACATTGCCTGCTTAGCTGCTGACAGAAGCTCTAGCTTTTACTCACTCATAGTCTTGCGCTATATTCTCCATAAATACCAGCAAGAGCACAACAAGAACAATAGTCACAACCGATATACTCAACGGCAACGATTCCCCATTGGCACTGAGTCGCTGTCAATATACCACCCTCTTTCTTGCCAACCACAACAAAGGGCGGTCGACTTGATAAAGGGGGCTACTGTATCAATAAAAATGATTGCCTCAACCACTTTGACCTAAGCTGATTCAAGGACGTTGTGTCTCATCATTGGGAGCGGTTTAGTTATGCCTTGTGAGTTATTTCAACATGATCAGATAAGGGGGAGTGATGAGCATCGGAAAATATTTATGATATTCAAGCGGTAAGCTCGTGCGGGCTGCATGGCATACACCATCAATAGATAATTTCATTTTAGTGCTAAATCACGTAAACTACGCGCTGTTTTTTAAGTCTCTTTTTAGGTAAATCATGATTCGTTTAAACCAAGTAAAATTGCCTCTCGACCATAATGAAGATGCGCTGCAAGATACCGTATTGCAAAAGCTCTCTATCTCAGCGGAGCAGCTGGTTGACATACATGTGTTTAAGCGTGGCTACGATGCCCGAAAAAAGAATTTAATTTCCTTAATTTATACATTGGATGTGACATTAACCGATGTAGACGAAACGGCATTATTGGCCTCGCTTGAGGATGATCATAACATCCGAGTTTCGCCAGATACCGATTATAAATATGTTGCCAGTGCGCCAGAAGGATTAACGGAACGACCATTGGTGATTGGCATGGGCCCATGTGGCTTATTTGTCGGACTTATGTTGGCGCAAATGGGCTTTAAGCCGATTATTTTAGAGCGCGGTAAGTCAGTACACGAACGTGCTAAAGATACTTTCCGTTTTTGGCGTACTAGTGAGCTAAACACCGAGTCAAATGTGCAATTTGGAGAAGGTGGCGCAGGCACGTTCTCTGACGGTAAGTTATACAGCCAAGTCAAAGACCCTGGTTTTAAAGGCTTAAAAGTAAAACAAGAATTTGTCGCCGCTGGCGCACCCGCTGAAATTATTTATGTTAGCAAACCCCACATAGGTACCTTTAAATTGGTCACTATGGTGGAAAAAATGCGCAGAGAAATCATTCGATTGGGCGGTGAAGTTCGCTTTGAAACCCGTGTTGACGAAATCAATGTTAGCGATCGTCAAGTCACCGGTGTCACGCTTAGAAATGGCGAAGTATTGCATTCTAAGCATGTCATTGCTGCAATTGGTCACAGTGCTCGCGATACGTTCCAAATGTTGCATGACAAAGGCGTGTATATGCAAGCGCAGTCATTTTCAATTGGTTTCCGTATTGAACACAAACAAGAGATGATCGATAAAGACCGCTTTGGCACTAACGCAGGCCACCCAATGTTAGGCGCTGCAGATTACAAGTTAGTGCATCATTGTAAAAGTGGTCGCAGTGTATACAGCTTTTGTATGTGTCCTGGTGGTGTGGTTGTGGCGGCAACGTCAGAAGAACACGCTGTTGTTACCAATGGTATGAGTCAATACTCGCGCAGCGAACGTAATGCCAACAGCGCCATTGTGGTGGGGATTAATCCAAGTGATTTTGATAACGATCCATTGCAAGGTATTGCACTGCAGCGTCAATTAGAGCGCAATGCCTATGTTATGGGTGGCAGCAATTACGATGCCCCTGCACAAATGGTCGGTGACTTTTTAGCGGCAGGTAGTGGTAAGCCGTTTGAAAACGTAGTGCCCTCTTATAAGCCTAATGTAAAAATGACCGATTTAAGCGATGCCTTACCACAATTCGCTATTGATGCAATCCGTGAAGCACTGCCGGCGTTCGGTAAGAAAATTCGTGGATTTGACAGTAAAGATGCCATGTTAACCGGCGTTGAAACGCGTACCTCTTCACCAGTGCAAATAAAACGTGGTGCAGATTACCAGAGTATTAATACCAAAGGTTTGTACCCTGCGGGTGAAGGCGCTGGTTATGCAGGCGGGATTTTATCGGCGGGTATCGACGGTATCAGTATTGCCGAAGCAGTTGCATTAGACATGCTAAAAGAGCTGACAAACAGTTAATCTGGCCTTGGATAAAGAGAACAGCAAAGTCACATAGGGCTGTTCTTTTTATTACCACCGCAACAAGTGCGCATTGGTAAACCAAACATTGAAGCCATCATTCAAGCTTGAATAATACAACGAAATATACTGTGATAACATGGAGCCCCTCCAAACTCACTAACACTTTCCTTGCTATCCACATAATAATCAATTCTCATCAACAACCATGACTTAAACTTTCTCAAGGGAGCTATCTCTAACAATGTTGAGGGACTTAGTTATTTTTATTTTCTTGTTAAAATGTAAGCTTTCTCATTAGCGGTGTTGCTAGTGCGAAACGGGTAAACAGTATTCAATCCTAATATAACGTTACTCATATTAGGATTCACCAATTTTTAGTGAGTTTGCCTTAGAATATCTTCCATAATGGCTATGGGTGTTGTGGCTTAATAAATGTCACAAAGTCAATAAACGCGTCTATAGACCTCTTTTTTTGATATCTTCCATTTAGCTTTTATTTTCTTTATCGGTTACTACGACCTCTTCACTTTCGGTATTTTTTTGATTAGATTCTTTGTCACTTTTACGCGAACTGAATAGGCTGAGAAATTTATCCCACCAGAGTCTTATAGTGGCAAACCCCATGACGACAGACGCTATAATAGCTTGAAAAATTATACTCCCAGTGCCTGGGTCCAAATAAGCGTAAGCGGGGGTACTTATCGTAGCCAATAAGGCTAAATAAATAATTTTTTTCCCTATCTGGTTGTGTTCCATTTTGAACTCTCCAGAGCTGCAAGTAAGTTGAATGGGGTTCTCACTGAATATAGTCAGACATTTACCATTGAGCAAATTGCAAATGAACTATAGTTGTGGGTATCAGATTATTTATCTTATTAAATAGTGAGTTACTTTTTATGGATGGTATAGAGGTACATAGCGCTTCGTTCCGAGATAACAGTGGTTTTATCTTCAGCAAGCAAGGTAGTTTGTATCGACAAGTTAACTCATCATATAAAGAGGAGTTTGATGCTTATGTTGACAGTGGCCTGCATCAAGCACTCGTCAATAAAGGGTATATCGTTGACCATGAAGAGGTGAACCTTGATGAGCATTGCAGGGAGAACGTGCATAAAGTCATTAAACCTGTTCTGATCCCTTATCTTACCTACCCATATGAGTGGAGTTTTAGTCAGCTCCAGGATGCTGCTAAGTTGACCTTAAATATTCAATTATTAGCCTTAGATTTTGGTTTTACACTCAAAGATGCCAGTGCGTTTAACATTCAGTTTTACGAAGGTAGACCGATTCTTATCGACACTCTTTCATTTACCCAATACAAGCAAGGGCCTTGGGCTGCATACCGTCAGTTTTGCCAACATTTTTTGGCGCCTTTGTTGTTGAAGAAATACTGTGATCATCGATTGGGCCGTATGGCTGAACTCTTCATCGACGGAATACCACTCGATTTGGCCAGCCGCTTACTGCCATTGCGCACTTGGTTTAGCTTCAATACTTTGTCACATATTCATCTGCATTCAAAAATGCAATCTCACTATAGCGCGAGTGGAGACGATGGTAGCCAGCGTATGGCGAAAGTGAATTCGAAAATGGACATCACCAAACTTGGGGCACTCATCACTAATTTGAAGTCTTATGTCGAAGGCTTGCGATGGTCATCGGCTAATACCGAATGGGGTGACTATTATGACCATACCAACTACTCCAAAACGTCAATGCAAGGTAAGCAGGACCTTATTGAAAGCTACCTTAAAAATCTCGGAAAAAAGGTATCCTTATTAGGCGACCTTGGTGCCAACAATGGGCATTTTAGCCGCCTGGCGAGTCAATATTCACACAGGGTTGTGTCGTTCGACTTTGATGAACTAGCAGTTGAACGGAATTATCTCAAGGCAAGGGCTGAAGGCGACACTAAACTACTGCCGGTGGTGTTAGATCTGTTTAACCCGTCCCCCTCGATTGGTTGGGGTAATGAGGAGCGAAGCTCGTTTGTGTACCGTGAAAAATTCGACGTAATTATCGCTTTAGCCTTGATACATCACCTAGCGATAAGCAATAACGTACCACTTAATAAAATTATTACCTTACTACACAACTTAGTCACTGATTGTTTGATTATCGAATTTGTCCCCAAGACTGACTCTCAGGTCGAGCATCTGCTATCAACCCGAGAGGACATTTTCCCAGACTATCATGAGCAAGGTTTTGAGCAAGCGTTGCAGGGCTACTTTACCGTCACGAGTAAAGACAAAGTGCCTGATTCAAATCGCATGCTGTATTGCCTTAAGCGAAATTAAAAATTAAGTTGACCTACATCGTAACCCATATCCTTGAGATGCGTGAATATCATGTCATACGCTAACTCTGGTTCAAGATCGGTTGCAGGACATGTGGCAGTTTTGGCGTGAACCCTTTCTTGGGAAAGTAAAATGTGGTTAATATTGTTAATATCCATAGAGTACAACATTCCACAATATGCCATAGACATAGTCCCCAGAGAGTAAAAAGGTGGCACTAAATTAGCTGAAACCTTCCACTCCCCCGCATTGATTAATTGCTGCTTAGAAGAATTCACGATAAATATTGGATAGACTTCTTTACTCCGTGATAACAGGCTATGGCCGTCCATCCACTCTGGCGGCGTGACACCTAGAAAAGATAAGACCGTTGGTGCTATATCCATTCTTTGCGATGCTTGTTTCACTGAACCGGTATGTTCTTGATTTGGGAAACGTATGATTAAGGGTAAAGTTTCATTTACTTTATGCCGTTTACCATGATCGCTGCTGAATATCAGCAAAGTATTATCCAGCTCACCCAGCTCATCTAACAGTTGGTATATTTCTCGGCTATAAGCATCCCATTGATAGATCGCATTGTCATAATGGTCAACCATCCAACGGTTAGGTTGTTCCTTCGTTTTGGTAAAAACAGGCTTCTCATAATCAAACTTTTTCCCATGTGGACCGAGTAAGTGAACGTTGGCGAAAAATGGTTTTGGAGCATGTAATATCTGATACTTTAATTGGTCCATACGATCAATATCTGATCTATGGTCTGGCACTTTTTCGCCTTGATTAACCAGTTTATGTGGATTAACCATAGACGTATAGCCACTTAAATGTGCCAAGCGTTGATAAAGCCGCTGCCAGTTGTCTTCGAAAAACTGAACCGAAGTAGGCCAACGTGAAAGAAAGAAATTTTTAACCACAGAGTCTCTATTATCCAGTAACCTATTATTAGCGTAATCAAACGCGTTACGCATTTTGAGATCTTCAGGATCAATATAATGCCTCAAGCTGATATCAATATTATAATAACCTAACCCTCTCAGTACCCTTGGAAAGTGCTGAAACATATCTTTCCCGGAAAAAGTATCTGGCCTAAAAATAACCTTGGTACGGGTTGGATATTTACCACTTAATAGCGAACCTACAGCACCCGTTGTTTTGGCTGAGTTAGTCCAATGATTCATATAGACAAGACTCTCATGAGCGATACTGTCCATGAAGGGTGTCGTTACCCGTTCATAACCATAAATGGACATATTCGTGCTATTTACGCCGTCGGCAGCAAAGAAGATAATATTGGGTAAATCATCCTTTATTGGAGGAAGGTGCACTTCATATTCTGTTGATAATGGTTGATGATAAGATACTGCTAGCGACACAGATGAGATACCTAGCAGTACTGCCATTAACGTAAATAGCGACCTTATATGTCGAGTGATTATTCCGCCATTGGAGTTTCCATTAGCGAGTTTACCAATAGCGTAAATTAAAAATAACGTAATAATAATCCAATAGTATCCCTGAGACGCTAATGTAGAGGCAGAATGAGAGGCGATACCAAACATGGTATAGGAGAAGTTTTCTAGCATTAAAAATGCTGTACAGGTCAGGATAACTGCTGGGGTAACATAGGGGAACTTGTCTATAATAACCTTAATAACTCCCTTTTTGATAGGTAATACAGCAGGTAATAAGCTCATAATGCTGACAGCGGGTAAAGCAATAAATATCATTGTCAAAGGAGCATTGAAGAGTAAGGCTAAGTTTTCAGGGACCGTCAAATAACTCAACATGGAGGGTCTAGAGAGGAAGAATAACCATTCCATTAAATAGTAAAAGTAACAACTCAATACAGTTAACACTAATAAGCTACCCAAGAGCCTGAAGTTGTTAGTGTGGCCTAGCATCATTTAATCCCTTAATGTGTAGTCTTAATTCATTGTTAATATAGAGTCATCAATATTTTCTCTTCTTTAGTCTATATCCCCGTTCTCCTGAAACTGCAGGATTCAGTGGGTATTTAATGGGCTTTGATCAATGTCAGTTATTGCTCCTGCATAACTGACATTCACACCATCCTTGCTGCTTGCATTAATTGCCACTAATGGTCGCTCCCTTGGTAAAATCAATAACACAGAGTAAAGGCCATTAAAACCTATCAAAGAAGGCGTTGTGCAAGCCCACTTCGTTGTTGCATTAACTTAAAAGGAAATCACCATTTCTACGTTAATGCGCCTAGAATTGAATTGGCACAACACCTCTGAAACGAGCATTTTCAAGTAGAACGGGTATAAGTATAGTCGCGGATCAAAAAACAACTAAGACATCTATTGTTATTTCTATCTCGTAGTTTGCATCATTAAATGACTTAATTTTAAGAGTATTCATTCGCGTTAATGGAAAACCAATTCATCAAGTCAATATCTAACTAACGCCAAATATCGATTATTTATCCAATAAAAAGCCAACAAGCCATGCTGACGAGAAAATATAGCGAAGAGGGGGAGCTTATCCCCCCTTTTTTAGGACTACATTATGCAGAGACAACTCGCTCAATGGATGAGCTTTAATATCCAACCGCTGGCTAATACCGCTCAGTTCTATTGTTGACTCTGCAGTTGATGAGTTGCAAAGCTTATTATACGAGCTCAGATCTAATAGTTTTGCCCAACGGTGCTATTTATATTAAAACCCACTAAGTAGCACTGTTCCTTAGCTGTTGCAGCTGCTTTTTAATGGTTCCAGGAGACTGAGTTGAACGGCAAAGCAGTTTATACATCGTCGGTATCACCACTAAAGTCACCAGCGTTGAGAATCCCATGCCGAAAAAGACCACCACTCCGACAGAGACTCGACTTTCAGCGCCTGCACCACTGGATAGCAATAACGGTAAAGCCCCCGCTAACGTGGTAAAGGCGGTCATCATGATAGGTCGTAGTCGTCGGCTAGCACCGTCGATAATAGCATCATCGAATGACACTCCTTTATCCCTTAATTGACCAATAAATTCGACAATAAGAATACCGTTTTTGGTTACCATACCAATTAGCATGATGATGCCAATCTGGCTGTAAATATTAATGCTTTCTCCCATTAACCAAATACCTAACACTGCACCAAATAATCCCGTCGGCACCGTCAACATAACCACGAAGGGATTAATAAAACTCTCAAACTGTGCTGCCATCACTAAATATGCGACTAGCAGTGCTAATACAAAGATAATAAAGGTACTGCTTTGATTGTCGATAAACTCTTTAGATTCACCTGCGTAACTAAAGCTAATATTTTGCGGCAATACCGTGATAGCAACTTGTTCAAGACTGCTTAACGCTTCTCCTAGCGTTGCCCCTTCGACTAAGTTAGCTCTGACGACAACGGATTTGCGCTTGCTGATGTGGGTCAGTTTTTGCGCCGAGGCGACTCGATTAACCTTGCAGAATGTATCTACCGACACGAGATCGCCCGAGGCGGTGCGCATAAAAATACTGGTTAAGTCACTGCTCGAGTTAAACTGCGCTTCATCACCTCGTACAAAAACATCGTACTCTTCACCGTTTTCTACATAGGTCGTTTCTGTCTTGCCACCTAACATTACATTAAGCGTATCAGACACTTCAGACACGCTGATTCCGAGTTCAGCAGCACGTCTGCGGTCAACTTTTACCACCATTTCGGGAGTTTTCTCTGAATAGTCGACTAATGACCCCGTCATCAATGGACTTTCATCCATCTTAGATTGCATCACTTTAGCCCACTTATTAAGCTCGCTGTAATCGCTACCGCTAAGGGCTATTTGCACAGGCTCTTTTGAACCGCCTTTAAAGCCTGGAAGTTTAGGTCTAATTCTGACGTCTGGAATACCAGCCAGTTGCAGCTTCACTTTTTTCAAAATGGTTTGTGCATTTTCATCACGCAGATCCCAATCTTTCAATTGCAGAATGGCTAAACCATATTGGTCACCATTTTTACCGCCAGAGATCGGGGTTTGTATGCTTAAGGACTTCAGGCTGCCATTTTTCAACATCGCCATAAGCCGCGTTTCAACTTTTTGCATATTCTCTGACATACGCGAAAAACTGGTCCCTTCCGCGCCATTAACCTTAACCATTATGACGCCTCGATCTTCTTGTGGCATAAGCTGAGAAGAAAGCTGAGTCACGACAAAGTAACTGCCAGCTAAACAAGCGATGATAATCGCTGGCGCAACAAAACGGTACTTAAGGCTCAGTGTTAGCAGTTGTCGATAGCGAGTTTCGAGTGCACCGAGTAAGCGTTCAACGTAGGTATTAATGGCGTTGTGTTTTTGCTTTTTAGTGAGTAATTTGGCTCCGAGCACCGGGGTCAACGTCAATGCGATGAGCGTCGAGAACATCACCGAGACCGCTATCATCACCGAAAATTCGGTAAACAAACGCCCTATCATGCCGTCCATCATCGCGATGGGCAGAAACACCATCACCAGTACAAACGTGGTCGCCAGTACTGCAAAGCCCACTTCCCGAGTACCTTCAAAGGCTGCTAGCAGCGGTGGCTTCCCTCGTTGAATATGATGATAAATATTCTCAACCACCACAATCGCATCATCGACCACCAGCCCAATAGCCAAGATAAGTGCCAGCAAGGTTAACAGGTTGATGGTAAAGCCTAAGTAACTTGCGAAGATAAACGTTGCGATAAGGGAAACCGGTACTGTTACAGCGGGGATTAATGTTGCTCTTGCTTGACCAATAAAGAGATACAGCACCAAGATAACCAGAGCGCAGGTCATGAACAGGGTTTTATAGACCTCACTTATTGAGCGGTCGATAAAGACGGTGGCATCATAATCCACCACCACTTGCGTGCCTTTGGGCAGAAACTGTTGGATTTTATCCACTTCAGCATGAATGCGGCTAGAGAGATCGAGTGGATTTGCATCGGCCTGTGGAACAATCGCTAAACTGACACTGGAGACGCCATTACTCCTGTAACTTGAGTTTTCACTTTCAGCTTGTAGCTTAACCTCTGCCACTTGATTCAGATAAATGGCCACTCCCGTTGCCGATTTCCCAATCACTAAATACCTAAAATCCCTTTCGGCATCGTAGCGCCGCTCTGTGCGCACTGGCATAACAATCGAATTGTTTCTTATCTCGCCAGCGGGACTCTCTAAGTTTTCAGCCCGTAACGCGCTAAGAATATCGGTAGTCGTGACTTTATGGCCAGCCATTTTCTCAGAGTTAAGCTTTATAAACATGACTTTATATAAGCCACCAGCAACATCAACAGCACTTACGCCACTAATAATGTTGAATCTATCTTCAATGTTTTGGCTGACATAATCGGTAAGCTGAGTGCGATTCATCGCTGATGAACTCACATTAATATATAACGCTGGCTCCCCGGTGCCATCGTCTTTTGATACCGTTGGCTCATCGGCGTCATCGGGTAATGATCCTTTCGCTCTGGAAATAGCATCTCGAATGTCACTGACGCTGTCATTAATATTAGCACCCGTTTCAAATTCGACGGTGATGCTGGATGCACCATTTTTACTGACCGAAGTGATGTCTTTAACACCGCTAATCCCGGTTAACTGAGCCTCTATTTTAGCGGTCACTTGGCTTTCAATAATGACCGCTGATGCCCCTTTGTATTTAGTGCTTATCGTTGCTATGGGACTCACCATATTGGGCATTTCAGTGACTGGAAGCTTAAAAAAAGCCACTATGCCAAAGAGTGTTAATAAAATACTTAACACTATTGCGATAACAGGACGCTCTACACTGGTATCTGAAATCAACATTATTGGGCAGCCTCACGACTAAAAGCAGGCGCTTCTTTGACGACATCTTTATCACTAATATTCACCAGCCCCTCAATAACAATGCGTTGCCCAGATGCTAACCCTTCACTCACCACCACTTGCTCGGCTATCTGTTCCCCGAGTACTACTTCAGTTTGATGGGCTCGCCAGTTTTCATCGATAACATAGACAAATGTTTTCTCACCGGCATATTCAATTGCTTGCAAGGGCACAACGGTATAACTCGATGCTGGGAATTTAAGCTTCGCATGTGCCAACATGCCGGGTTTGAGTTTACGGTCCACATTGGTAATGCCGACGCGTATTTTTATATCAAGGCTTTGTGGTTGCACTCGAGAGTCAATGGCTGCTACTTTCCCTTCAAAAACATCTTCCCCCCAAGCACTGACTTTGGTGGTGATAGTTTGCCCTTTGGCCAGTTTTGAAATGTACTTTTCAGGAATATTCAAATCAAGCTGCATTAACGCGGTATTGTCCAACGTCATAACCGGGGTATCTTTGATGAGCCTTTGCCCTTGAGTAATATTAACCAAACCCAAAACCCCTGATATTGGCGCCAATATACGATGATAATCGTAATTCACTTTTGCGGCATTCATCCTTGCTTGAGCAATATCAACGCTTACCTGCTGACTTTCTCTAATCGTGGCACTAACACCGCCTTTTGCACCAAGTTGTTTAAACTCTTTTAGCTTACGGCTTTCATCTTTAAGATAAGCCTGCGCCTCTTCTAATTCGGCTTTAGCTTGACGATCAATCAATGTAAATAGCAGGTCTCCTTTTTGTACTTGCTGGCTATCGGTCACCTTTATCTCGGCAACACGGCCATCAACCTCTGAAGCGATAATCACTGACTCTTTTGCCACCAGCGTGCCCACAAGTTTTATAGGTGTACTCATACTTTGAACTTCGACCAATGCGCTCGATACAAATATTGATTTATCTTTAGCCTTATCGACTTTGGCGCTATCACAACCTACAGCGAGCATTAACAATATTAAGGTTAACGATGCTTTTTTCATAAAATTTAAATCCATGATAATGATGTTTTAAATGACCCGTCAGCAAAGGTCGACGCGAAAGTCTAAATAAGGTTTGTATTCATGTCTTGGCGTTTTACACTTCATTACACTCCTTTGTAATTCTTTTAGAATAGCTGACGTTTATTTTTTAGTCTTTTTCACTAGGTAAACACAATAACCTCAATGTTCGATGGGCGGTTAAAAAGCAAGATTAAAACGTTCAAACTGATAATTTCAACCCACTGATTCACCACTGGATCTCACCGAAAAATGCGCTTCAGCCGCGTTAACAGTCCGGCCATATCGCCGTGGATAGAGAGCCTTGAACTCGCTCAACCCGCTCACCTAGCAACATTCACGACGATTAAGTGTTAACTAGTTAACAATAATGAACATTCATTACATGCAACTCTTCTTATTTACACCCTTTGGGCAGGCGAATTAGCCAACACTATCAATAAGTTACATTAGTAAAGATAAATATAATCATCAGAACCTATATTCTGGTGAACTTTAGTTATCTATAAATTAGTCGACCCATGCTGGAAAATATTAGCCGTAACTTTATCTTGATTCTATTTGAGTAGATGCCAGCACTCATAAGCAGGCGGTACCCAAATAGATGCAGCATATAATTGGTAATATAGTGGGATTGATTAAATGTCTAAAAAAATAAGAAAATATAATGTACTTGCGGCTATCGTCGCCGCAGTCATTTTAGTGGGTTGTAATGATGGTAATGATGGTGCGCCAGGAGAAGATGGACCACCCAGTAGTGGTAATACCGTATCTACTGCAGCAAGTTTAACCGTGACGATGTCACAACCAACCTTCGAAGCAGATAAACTGACTTTCACTTTTACAGCTGAAGACCAAAACGGCAGAGCATTGGTTGGCATAACTGATGTCCGCACCACCCTCGCTAAACTCATTCCAGATGAAGACGGTTACACAACAGACTGGAGCAGCTATCTGCGCAAGGCTACCGATATTGATAGTGCACAGTATCCTGGTGTGAGTAATGTCAGCTTACCAACAGCTGACAAGGGTGAATTGATAGACAAAATGGATGGTAGTTATCAATACACGTTCGCAGCCGATGTATTGAGCACAACCGACCCAATATCTGGTGAAGCTATAGCGTGGCAAGAAGCGCTGACTCATCGAATCGGTTTAGAAGTTCGAAAGTCTGACAATTATCCAGTGGCTAACACTACATTTGACTGGGTACCAGCAGGTGGAGACATCAGTGAGTCTCGCCAGATTGTGGCCATTGAAAGCTGTAATAGCTGCCACACTGAGCTTGCATTCCACGGTGGTAATAGAATTGATACCGACAACTGCGTGACTTGTCACAACCCAGACGCGAACGACCCTATCAGCGGTGAAAGTTTAGATTTAAAAGTCATGGCGCATAAAATACACCAAGGTATTGATCTGCCGACGCTAGCTGAAGTGGGTAACAAGTACAGCCTATTTACTCGCAACGGCGACAAAGAAACCATTTTTGCAGAAAACGATGGTCTCTGGGTGTTAAATAACAAAGGGACTATTGACGGTATTAACTACCCACAAGACATCCGTAACTGTACAGGCTGCCATGCAGATGATGCTGATTTAGTGTCGAACCCTGATCTTCAAGGTGTCATTACCTCTGAAGGCGGTAACTGGAAAAGTATTCCTACCGTTGCAACCTGTTCATCTTGCCACGATAACATTGCCTTTAATGAAGCGATGTTAACGGCTAAGCCAAACAGCGAAAAACACATCATGTTCCCAGCTGAAAATGACACTTGTTTATCTTGTCATGGTGAAGGCGCTGGGATGTCTGTTGAGAATGTTCATACGTTAGCAGCGCTAGGTAAGAAAGCAGCGGGTATTGATTATGGGGTGAAGTTTGAAGTCACCCATCTAACCGCAAGTAGCGCAACCGCCTACGATGTGCATGTTCGCGTCACTAAAGACGGCAATGGTATTTCGCTAGCAGATGAGTTCCTGCAGTATAAAAATAGCGTTCGTCTGCTACTAAACTGGGACAACGGCGCTGGTTTTGAAACTCATGTTGCGAAGAACACGCCCAACTCTTTTGAATTAGATAAAAACCCACTTTGCCAAGCAGGCGCAACGACTGGCGACATTATTTGCCAGTGGGATACTGCACTAGACTCGAATATTAACCAGGGTGAAGCACTCACTAGCGGCGATATTCTCACGACGTTCATCTCTTCTGGAGTGTGTGTCGATAGTCGTAATGAATTGGTCAACTGTGAAGACAATAGAGCACTAGAGAAAATCTCAACACCTTCGACGGTGATCAATAATTTCTTTGATGCCGCAACATTAACTTATAATCCTGATTTTGAAGTTAAATTTGGTGCTAACTTTAACAAGTGCGATTCGTGCCATGAACAAGTTATTCAGCATGACAGCCGTCGTTCAGATGACCCGTCGCAATGTAAAGCTTGCCATAACTCAAATCGATTCACTCGTTCACCAGCAGATTCTCCACGGACTGGTGGTTCTAGTGATTTGAAGTTTGAAGTACACAAAATCCACTCAAACTTTCGCTTTGTTAATGCCGAGAATGACTTTGATATGGTAGGACGTAACGAGTTCTACTCTGCACCTATCAGCGATTGTGCTCAGTGCCATGATGAT
The DNA here is from genome assembly GCF_002836075.1 of Shewanella sp. GutDb-MelDb. NCBI lineage: Bacteria > Pseudomonadati > Pseudomonadota > Gammaproteobacteria > Alteromonadales > Shewanellaceae > Shewanella > Shewanella sp. GutDb-MelDb. The sequence continues at coordinate 19,673 of NZ_PJBM01000250.1, forward strand.
AATCAAATTGATTTACCTTTGACACAAAACAGCAGAGCTTCAATCACACGAGCACCTACAACCTCACTCAGTGACGGTAACAACCTAGTGCGCGACGGTGCGGTATACACCAGCCCTATCGCTCTTGTATGTACCTCTTGTCATCTAAGTGTCGGTCCAGGACTTATCGGTTCAGACGGTAAAGTGGTACTCGATGCCGATGGTAACACTCTGCTAACGCGAGATTTGAGCAGCAATGGCCCTGGTTATGATAATGGCGAGTTTCCACAAGTCCCTGTCACGATTACCGCGGCAGAGCAAAGCATGCTGAACCACATGATCTTATCTGGCGGCGCAGTATTTGGAGCAACGTCAGCAGCGCAAGCTACTGGCACTGAGTCTTGCTCAACCTGTCACTCTATCGGTAGCGCATCAGGCGTTGATAAAGTGCACGGCCAAATACACTAATGATCATCTAATCGTTAGCGAACTAAGGCTGTAAAAATAAAGTCAGTATCGAATGTTCCTGTTGAAAGTACTAACTGATACAAAAAAGGCGAGCACTGTCATTAGTGCTCGCCTTTTCTTATCAGCTTTGTTCTCACTCTATCGCTCAAGAACAAGCCCACTATTCTTACTTCTAAATACCAAGTGTCCAGCTTTTAAATCGTTGCTAGAACCCTAGTTAGCCAGAATATACTCAGTCGCGTCGACCAGTTTGCGATCATTGGGATCGGATATATTGGTCTTCCATACCACTTCGCCTAAGCGATTGATAAAGAAGGTTGTGGGCGTACCCGCCACCGCGTAATCAGCAGCGGCTTTTTCACCATCAACCAGTGTAGGAATTTGAATACCACGGGCCAATAGCATCTCGGCAGGTTTGGCGCCATCGTCTTCGTTAAAGCTAATGGCTAACACTTGCAGATCGCTCTGTTGATTGTTTTGCCTGATCTTCTCAAGTCCCGGTTGCAGCTTTTTGCAGTAAGGACACCAAGTCGCCCAAAAATGCAGAATTAGTGGTTTGCCTTTATAATCGGCTAACGAATGTAGCTGGCCGCTGGCATCTTTAAGCGAAAAATCGGCTGCCATCGGCTTTACTTCTTCCGCTAGAACCGCTGCTGATAATACAAAGCCTGCCAACACCATACTGACCAGCAGCACGCTAATATTGACAAGCTGGCTGAATCGCTGCGCTACGTTTTTAGTGATTAAATGCATATAACCCTCTTTAGCCCCTGCGTTAAAAAATCACGTTAAATCCTACTTTTCCAATATGCCATGTTAGACGCGACTCTGCTGATGGCTTTCAGTCAGCTTATACATAGACCGAGCCACTGCTGTTAATCATTCAAGCTAACGTCTTTTAAATACAATTTGTGATGAAAATCACTACAGTGTAGTAACAAAGTTGAAATTTATGGTGGTTTGTCAGTGTCTTTGTCTAAAGTTAACTTAAGACCATTGGCTGGAATGAATAAATGAAAGTATCTATCTCGGGCACTGAGACCATTAGTATTTTTCAACTCACTGCAGTGTTTAGTATGTTGTTTGCGTTGGTTGGTTTTAGCTATAACGTTTGGCGCATGGAAATTACTGAATACAATAACAACGTGCGCTCAGCCAGCTTCGAGCTGTTACTGCAGCTTTCAGAACTTGAATCTATCATTTACGCCGCCCATTATGACCAAGATATCATTCAAGGTAGTCCGCGAAAAGGCTGGGTAAAAGTCAATTTAATTGCCGATCTGAGTGTTGTTACTGAACCTGAAATTCAAGCGGCAACAGAAAGGTTAAAAGCCAATTGGCAACTCAACTGGGAGAGTGTCGCCAGCGATGAAAACAGCGCTATGCAGGTCGTCGAAAAAATTGATGATACCCGCCTCCAAGTGCGCCAATTACTGAGCACGTTAGAATGATATTAAGTACACCGCTATACTAATAAGCCTATTCGCAGACACCACCATTAAATACAGCCAGTAATTAGCTTGGAATCAGTTACTGGAAAACTCTGACATAAGCCACACACGCGAGAGGCGCTGTCTCTGTGAATGCATAAAGCCACTTTTACCGATGAGGTATTTGCTACAACCCCTTGTGGCTTAATGGCTCTGAACACTCATTCGAATTCATTCGCTAATTGATATTTTGCAGGCTCAGTAAAGCGGGAACTTCGGCTAGAAATGCATTAACGGACTCTCTTTCACTCCGGCTGTCATAAATCGCGTAAATATCAGCTAAAATCATCTCTTTCAACGGAATAAAGCACACATTGTGCCATTGATGTTGACGATAACTTTGAGGAACAATCGACACCATAGTACTCGTCGCCACCACTGCCATTAACGTCGTAGGTTCAATGACCTCCTGAGTCACCTTAGGGTAAAACCCACTGTCAACAAGGCGCTCAATAATCATATCGGTGGATGCAGAGTTAGTACGATTCATAAACACAAACTCTTCATTAATTAGATCATCCATACTGAGACTTTGGTTCATTTTCAATGGATGCTCATCAGAGACCAAAACACACATTGGTTCTGCGTATAACAGCCTTTCACTCAACGGATAAATGTTACGGGTATCAGCAAATCGGGCCAATCCAATATCGATACGATGCTTTATTAGCGCTTGCTTCTGCTTCTCCGGTGATAACTCAATAAAATTAAAGGTATATTGCGGATAACTCTTTTTGAACTCTCTTAGAACAGAGCCGAAACCAGCCCAAAATATCGAGCTCATTAACCCTATATTAATCGTGTTATCTAACGCTCGTCCCGCCTTTGCCACCTTGTTTATCGAATCACCAAACAGTTCGAATAACAGTCCGCATTCCTGTTTCAGCAATAAACCCACATCCGTGAGCTGAACATGGCGGGTTGTACGCTCAAACAAGGTCACATCAAGCACAGACTCTAACTCTTTAATTTGAGCACTCAAGGGCGATTTTGAAATATTAAGCTGTGTTGCCGCTTGTCCAAAATGCATACATTGAGACACCGCATAAAAATAGCGGAGCATTTTTAATGTTATACGCCCACTTAATACATTTTCATTAATGTTCATTATCCACACCTCAATGTTTGACCGCTTAGATTATACGTAAAATCAGGATAATAGTGCTGAATTTAGTGATTAATTCAGAATAAAGCTTGGGGTAAATTACCCCTAAGATCATTAATCAGCAAGGAACAAACCATGAAGATAGATCCAGTAGATAATGCACTCACCACCATTTCAGCCCTTAAACCAAATTTCAGTCCTAAGGCTGCATTCATATTAGGCTCCGGCTTGGGGAGCCTTGCCGACGAACTGGAAGACAGAGTCTGTATTGCCTATGAAGATCTTGATGGTTTCCCTGTCAGCACTGTCGAAGGTCACTCTGGCGAGTTAGTTTTAGGACGAATGAATGGTATAGACGTTGTTTGCATGAAAGGCCGCGGCCATTACTACGAACATCAAAGTATGAAAGTCATGACAAATCCGGTGCGTACTTTTAAACGTTTAGGCTGTGAATTGCTAATCGTGACGAATGCCGCAGGGTCTTTACGCCCCGACACTATCGACGTCGGCTCCCTCGTTATTTTCAATGACCACATCAATACCATGCCAGGCACCCCTATGACGGGACGTAATGATGATGCCTATGGCCCACGCTTTTTTAGCTTAGCGAATGCTTATGACAAATCCTTACGACTGGAAGCATTGGCGGTAGCAAAAAGAGAGGGTATTAATGCCACTGAAGGAGTATTTGTCTCTTACAGTGGACCAAATTTCGAAACTGCTGCCGAAATACGCATGATGCAGATCATTGGCGGAGACGTCGTCGGAATGTCTGTGGTACCTGAGGTTATATCTGCAGCTCACTGTAGCCTTCCCGTATTGGCTATCTGTGCAATCACTAATATGGCTGAAGGACTTGGCGATGTAGCTCTATGCCATGAACAAACACTTAAGTGTGCTAAGTTAGCGCAGGATGACTTTATCAATCTCATCAAAGCATTTATGGAAAATCATTTTTGATGTTATACCAATAGCGATAATTAAGTGATCTAATCAGCGCTTTTTTGGCCATTGAATTCAAGGTAACTGAATAAGGGGATCAAGCTCCCTTATTCAGTTATTAACGCTGAAATAAGTCACCAACAATGCGCCTTAAGATGCGTTTGAGTACATCCTCTTTTCATCCGCTCACAATACACTTCAATATCGTCAGGTACCCTGCCATCTGAGCCGTTTGGCCGTTTTGTTACAGCATGAGTTATGTTAATAACACTTTTATTTTAAATCCTTTAGCTTGAACTTCGTCGGTATAACCGAAGCTGATCCTCCCCCCTTGTTTCTCAACAATACTATTAACGATAGATAAGCCAAGCCCTGAGCCTATATTGGTATTTTGACTATCCTGAACTCGATAAAATGGCGAAAGAAGCTTGTCATGATGCTCAGGAGTGACACCAATACCACTATCACTGACGGTTATTTGTGTTTGACCCGACTGTTGGCTTATTTGAATATCAATTACGCCATCTTCAGGAGAATAGCGAATGGCATTATCGAGTAGATTTTTGAATAAAGTGTATAGATCTAATTTATCGAGTGGGCAGTCGATGTTTAGATCCCCTTCTATACCCAAGTCTATATTTTTTTCATCGACTATAGGGTAAAGATCTTCGATAACACTCTTCAGCACCGCTTCAATATTAGCGGTCTGATGTTCGACAATATGACTGCCTTGAACTCTAGCAAGTGTTAGCAGCTGCTCTAGTAGCTTGCGACTACGCGCAATACCTAACCTGAGTGCTTTGACACGTTGCAGCTCTTTTACGGGAAGGTTCTCATCTCCGATACATTCAGCTTGGAGTGATAATGCGGTTAGCGGTGAGCGTAACTCATGGGCCGCATTCGCAATGAATATTTCTTGCTCTTCTATCGAAGATTTCAATCGGCCAATGAGGTGATTAATTTCAGATACGAAAGGGGTAATCTCCGTGGGCAGATCCTCAAGTGAAATAGGTTTAATATTGTGTCGGTAGCTAGACTCTACCGCTTTCGCCGCTAACTGAATGGGTTTAAGTCGGCTATGAAGTATTAGGTTCATGATTAAAATTAATAAAGGAATGACAGCAATAAAGGGTAACAAGGTGGCTCTAGCCATCTCCCATGCGAGCTCATCTCGCTCCGATGTTTTTTGAAGAACCAGTAGTTGCTGCCTTTCAAGCGATGAGCTAATTAGCACTCGATAGTCATTTTCAGCGAGTGTTAGATTATACAAACCGTCATTGAGTTGCTTAGAAACATCTTTAAAAGGCAGTGTAAGCGCTTGGGTTTGATGCATATCTCGTATCGCAACAAGGATCTCAGGCATGCCCTTTTCACTCTTTGTTTTGATGATGGTGTTGGGTTTAGGTTTATGCTCGGCATCAAATAGCTTTGATACTTGTTTTAATGTTGCATCTTGCCACTCAATAGCTTCTTGATAAGTATTAAAAAAAGTATAACCCGCAATGCCCGCAGCCGCTGTAATAAGGCTCACTGTCAGCCATAGGGAAAGTTGATATTTTAAAGAACCTATCGCCATTATTTTAAGACCATCCATCCTACACCACGAATATTTTTAATCGTTATCGCACCTAATTTTTTACGCAGTGAATGAATTAAATATTCAATCGCGTTACTCTCAACTTCATTGCCCCAACCATAAATTTTCTCCTCTAGATCAGCTTTAGATAAAATAGCGCCAGGTCTCATCAATAATGCTCTAAGTAGGGAAAACTCTCGATTAGATAAAAGAATACTAGTGGATTGCAGATCCATTTTGTCTGCGTACGTCTGCGTAAAACTCACCTCATTAGTGGCAGGATTAAGTATAAGCTGGCTACTTTCTAAGGTCGGTACTGAATTGCCACTTCGACGTCGAATAACCGCTCTCATCCTTGCTAACAGTTCACTCATGTCAAAAGGTTTAATCACGTAATCATCAGCCCCAGAGTCGAGCCCGTCAATACGACTTTTTAAGGTGTCTCTCGCGGTGATGACGATCACTGCGAGGTTATATTTTTCGCGGATCTTAGCCAGAACAACTAAACCATCGAGGCCGGGCAAGCCAAGGTCTAGCAACACACAGTCATAATTATGTGTTGCTAGGCTATCTAATGCACTTTGCCCATTGTTTACCCAGTCTATAGCATAACTCGCATCGATTAGTGATTGCTGCATCGCTTCACCAATCATAATATCGTCTTCAACAAGTAAGATCCGCACTGCTTTACCTTCTTATATTTTCTTCGGTGATTTAGATAACTTATAAGACTTAGATGACAATGCTCGATAGGTTATCGGCATAATAATTATCGCTAACGGGATCTGCACTAATAAGCCTGAAATAATAGCAATCGCTAAAGGTTGCTGCATTGCAGAGCCTTGTCCTATCGCTAAGGCGAGTGGCATAAGGGCCAAAATAGTTGCCAGAGTCGTCATTGAAATAGGTCTAAGTCTATTACTACCCGCTTGAATAATAGCTTGATCAGAGCCGACACCATTCGCTATTAATTCTTTATATTCAGAGAAGTAGAATATAGAGATCTCCGTAACAATACCCGCAATCATCGTCATGCCCATCATTGCAGTAATGTTTAGCTCAGTATTGGTTACCCATAGGCCAATAAATACAGCCGAGATGGACAACAACGGAGTAAGAATAATGGCAACCGCCGCAGAAAATGTTTCATACATATAAAGAAGCAGTATAAATATTAAGGCTATAGCGGCAACAAAAACGGCGATTAAGCCTTTAAATGCAATTTGCTGTTGCTGATATAACCCCCCTAACTCAAAATAAACATCTTTTGGCAGTAACGGGGAATTATTGAGTAACAGCTTAATTTCTGCAACCGTTGACCCCATATCTCTGCCATCAATACGACCCGTTACTGCCACCATATTCTTTAGATTATCGCGTACGATCTGAGGCTGTCCAGACTCTATCACTACATTAGCAATTTGCTTGAGCTGCAATCGATGGCCGTCAGGGGCGGTTAACCAAAACTGCTCCAAGCTGAGAATATTAGTTCTATCTCCTTCTGGCACCCAAACTCTCACATCGACAAGTTTAATGCCTTGCTGGATGGTGGTTACGACTTGTCCATTAAACCAAGAATCCAATTGGCTGGTAACCTCTGCCGGTGTTAACCCCTGTAATATGGCCTTATCTCGATTAACAATCACATTGACGGCATTACCCGCAAGTACAATACCATCTTTAACATCGACCACTCCTGAGATATTGCTGATGGCATCTGCAACTTTAGGTGCTAAAGCCATTAATTCTTCAGGTTTATTACCATACAATTTAATTTCAATCGGTTGAGGAACCGCGGTTAAATCACCAATAACGTCTTCCATTAACAGCGCCATCTCGATCTCTAGCCCCGGCACTTGATCATCAATCTGATGACGGATCTCACTCATAATCTGATCGATAGGCGGTCTTGGGAAAGGCGTTAACCTGACAAAGAAATCACCTTCATTTGCTTCAACTAAACCGCCACTGAGTGCTAATCCTGTTCGTCTAGAGTATGTTTCTACCGCTGGATTTTTTTGCAAGATATCTTCAACTTGCAATAACAAACGATTAGATTCCGTTAATGAGGTTCCCGGTGCAGAGACATAGTCGAGTACAAAGCCACCTTCATCCATTGCAGGCATAAATCCAGTGCCTACATTTTGATAACTCAGAAAGCCGCAGAAAAGCAAAGGAACTAAACCGAGGCTAATTAACCAAGGTCGCTTTATCAAACGGGACATTAGTTGACGATATGCTTGCTGGATCCGAGCAAAAATAGGCCCTATATCTTCTTTATCAACATCTTTATCCGTAAGAAAATACTCTGCTAGTAGTGGCACTATTAACCAAGTGAATAAAAATGATATCAGTAGACTACTTGCCATTGTCAGTGACAGTGCTTTAAAGAAAGAGCCGGTAACACCGCTAAGAAAAGCTAAAGGAATAAAAATAACAATGGTCGCCGAAGATGAGCCCACCAATGGTTTGGTAAACTCAACGGCTGCTTTTTGAATGTTTTCTAGTTTGTTGGTGCCTGGTTTAGCATCTCTGAGTCGTCGAATAATATGCTCAATCATCACGATAGCATCATCGACAATTAATCCTACAGCCGCCGCCATACCTCCTAATGTCATGATGTTAAAGCTCATACCAAACAACCATAGCAATAGCACCGTACTGGCCAGAACGGCAGGCACGATAATCATAGCAATAAGGGTTATTTTGATGCTTCGAAGAAATATCAGCAGTACCAGTCCAGCCAACAGTACGCCAATGATAATAGCATCGCGAACACTGGTGGCTGATTCCGTGACCAACTGACTTTGATCATACCAATTGGCAATTTTTAAACTGCTTGCATTAGTCGCCGAAAAATCTGCCAACTTTTGATTAATATCTTTCGTTATCTGAACAGAATTACCCTGAGGTTGTTGGTAAACCTGCACTAATACGGCTTCATGACCATCCGCATTCACTTTAATCCACTGTGGTGCAGTCGCTAAACTGACTTTAGCTACATCCTTTAGATAAATATTTCCCGTAGTTTGACTCTTAACAACAATATTATTGATCGCTTGCTCGCCCTTTAAGCGGGAGTCCGACATCAGTAAATACAGCTTATAGTGGTCTTCTAAACGTCCTATCGCTTGTAAAGTATTATTAGTGGATACAGCTTGAGCAATATCATTAAAGTTAAGTTGGTAAGCGGCTAATTTATCGGGATTAACATCGATATGGTATTCCGATTCCTGGCCACCTAAGACGCCGATTTTAGCAATACCGGAAACGGAGCTCAGCAGAGGAACTAACTGTAAGTCAGCGATATCTTTAAGCTGTACTAAAGACAGTGAGTCAGACGTTAAACTGTAGGCCGCGATAGGAAAAACAGTCGGGTCCATACGCCTAACACTAAATTTAACCCCTGCAGGCAGCGTGGCAAGACTTTGGTTAAGGGCTGCATCTACCTGTAAAAGAGCAGATACCATATCCTGCCCCCATTCGAAATTAACCGAAACCTCAGCACTGCCTCGACTCGAGGTAGAGCGTAAATTCACCACGCCTGGCACGGCTCTAATCGCTTGCTCTATAGGACGCGTGACCGCAATAGACATTTTGTCAGCGGGCTGATCGCCGGCATCAATCGCCACCACAATCCGCGGGAATACCACATGAGGAAATAATGACACGGGTGATATAAACGAAGTTGCAAGACCGGCTAATGTTAGAAATGACACAAAAAATAAAATCGAACGCTTATGTGAAGCTGCCCATGATGCTGCCGTCATTACAGAGCCCCTCTTAATGCCATACCATCGGTTAATACGTAATTTCCGGTACTAACAACGTTATCCCCGACGGTTAAATCCCCAATAACTTCGGTTAGTTTTTCCTGCTCAACTCCAACCTCCACCCCTATTTTAACCGCAATATTATTGACGTTTTTGAACACATAAGCTTTACCATTTGTCGTTAACACCGCACTTCTAGGCACAACTAAGCCAACATGGGTCTCAGCTCTAATGCTTGCTTTAACGTTCTCTCCCAATACAAATAAATGAGATTGTTCTTCTGGTATGTGACTAAATATATCTACTAGGTGAGTGTTTACGTTTAGCATCGAGTTAATATTACTTATCTCACTATCGGATTCACTCTTACTATCAAAAACGGCTGTGATGCTCACAGGTAACTTAACCGTCAGTTGATTAACCTGTTTAGGTTCAATACCCAGTTGGGCAATTAATCGATTATTCGCAGCGATGAGTACTGCATTGGTATTTATTGAGACTCTTTGTCCTTGAGAAACACTGAGCTGTGTTATCACCCCATCGACTGGTGCTCTTAGTATTTCTGATGATTTATCAACGTTTTTTTGTTTCAAAGCGTTCAGTGACGCCTTGGCATCGTTAAGGTTACTGTAGGCCGAATCAAGGTTTCCCTGAGTGACCAGTTGAGACTTTAATAATCTTTGGCTACGGGCTAATTGCTTTTTAGCCAATTCAACTGCACTTTGAGCCTGAATATATTGCATTCTCGCTTCCGGTGCCGTAATCAACTCAATCAGTTTCTGTCCTTTTTGAACCCGCTGCCCACTGCGGACCCAAACTTGATTGACTTGTCCCGCATGAGATAAAGACATGTTTATCAGATAAGCGGGATCAGGAATAAGCAAACCATAAGCGGTGATCACCTCACTGATACTCTGCTCAGCAACCGGAGTGGTGATCACGGCTGCCGAAGTTTGCGCATAACTTGACGTAGCACAGAGCAGAAGTGCGGCTGCCATCGCTAATCGACAGGTAAAAGATGACCAAGGAGAAAGTAACGTCATTATATTGATTCCATTGATTTTTGAGGTGTTGAATAAGTCACTTCTGCCGGTATCGCCAGTAATGCATTAAGTGAGATGCTGGTATTCCAGATGCTTTGTTTTAATCTCAGTTGTTCAAGCTGTTTATTGAGTAAACTGGTTTCTATTGTGAGCATGGTCAAAGAGCTGATTTCGCCATTTTTTAACGCTTTTTGTGCTTGAGTAACCATGTCTTGTAATGGGGGAATGTGCTGATCCAGATACTGCTGTTCTTCTGCCAGTAAGCTTTGCAATGCTAATAATTGTTCGACTTGATTACGTGATTGAGTCATGCGCTCATTAAACTCCATTCTTAACTGCTCTCGAGTCGCTTCTTCTATCGCGATATTGCCTTTGTTAGCATTAAATAACGGCAAGCTCAGCCCAACGCCGATACCATTAGTGACTAAACCACCGGTATCTTTTGCGTGAGTGATCCCCGCTGTCAGTGCTGGGAATTGCTTTAAAATAGCTTGGTGATAACGACTTTCTTGTGCTTGATATCCTGCAGATAAGGCGAGAAGATCGGGGCGATTACCAGCTAAGTTTGTGAGCAGTGAATCTGCAACATTTTTAGGCACGACTTTCAAGCTAGGTAAATCACTAATGTTAAGCGTGGTACTCGAGTCGATACCCATTTCTAGACAGAAATCATGGTGAGTTTGACTGTGTTTCTGCGCGAGTTGGCTCAACTGTACATTGATGTCGAGTAACGCCGTTAGATCCGGCCCATAGGTTTCTAAAGTAAGATTACCCGCTGCTAATTCATGCTGAGACTGATTAAATCGTACTTGATACAAGTCGTGTATTTTATTTAATAGGGCAAGTTGTTGCAGCTCCAATTTATATTGGATGGTTAAGGTTTGAACGCGTTGCACAACTTGCCACTCTGCCCACAGTAGATTGAGTTTATTTTGTGTCATGAAGTACTTTTCTGCATCTAATGCACTTGTGCGAGTAAATAACCAGGTAGTATCAAAATTGAGACCTGCAGACCACGCATTGACAGCGGTACTGCTATTGGGCTTATCTAAACTCATTGATAATTGTGGATCAGGTAATAGTCCAGCGGAAAAAACCTGTGCTTGCGATACCTTTAACTGCGCTCGCTTTATTTCAAGAATTGGATTCGCGTATATCGCAAGGGTGGCTATTTCGGTAAGGTTCAAACCATCATCGATTGAAACTGCACCAGCTGGAGCCAATGAAACAAGTTCATTAATATTTAAGGGTTGCTTAGGGGATAAATTAAGCGGCTTTGCTTGATAAGTTGCACAGCCAGATATTGTAAAAATTAGAGTACAGAAGAACAGTGTTCTAAAAGGGGACAATGGTTGCTTCATTACGAATGCTCGCGTGTCGGATGCCGTTAAAGTGCAGAATAGAGCGGCAATCTTAGGAGAAACTTAGCAAGCTAAATAATTTATTAGAAATTGATGATGCCACCCTCGAAGCGTGGCAGTTATTGAGTGCGTTAGAATGAGCACTTCGGCGTAAAAAGCAGTGTAATGTGATACTGAAATACGATGTTATCGCGCCGCTTTCACGCTGCTTTTGCAGTGCCGAGCACATTGAGTAGCGCTCTTTATTGATACAATAACCGACTAACATTAAACACGACGCTGATTAAACTGCACTCCCATTAAATAGCACTTAATGATGGGCAGTGTTGCCCTTACATCAACCTGTAACCCTCGCGAGTGCAGGCAGATATAAGCTCAGAGATGTGTAAAAGTAGCAAAGGAAATAAATGACTCTAATACGTTCTATTGGCCAGCAATGGAGTAAATCAATTCTAGCGCATCGCTTAGGGTTAACATTGCAACATAATGAGGTTGTACAACAACTTTTTGGTGGTGCTACGTCACTCACCACTGTGACCAACACGATTGCGGCATTGACCTTTTCTGAGGGAGCGCCGCTATGGTTACCAGCGCTTGAAAGTGGTGATGACACGCCACTGACAGATTCGGTCACACTCAACTGTTTATTCGCTGCTTGTCGTTTGTTGTTTATTAAAGAGCTTGAGCAAGGCGAACTAAATCAGTCAGAACACTTGGTACTCGCCATAGGATTCCAATGGAGCCAATCGTTAATCAACAAAGATACTGATGCGACATTAACCGCTGACAGCAAACAGCTGTGCAACTTACTGCAAACCATTCATCGCCAGTTAGAGCAAGTGCGTACAGATAAACGTGTATCTAACCGCAACATGGGCAGTTAAGTTGTGATCTGCCCCCTCCGGTTTTAATCCATAAAAAAGCCCGCAACTTATTCAGCTGCGGGCTTTATTTTTGTCTTGATCAATTTAACGATAAAGGCGTGTCTCTTTTGGCAGCAGTTGAAAATCTTGCTGCATCTGCAGTAAGAAGTCATTCCCGAGCAGTGCAATACCACGATAAAAATCAGTATTTGCATCCGCCAAAGCCAACTCAAAACAACGATAAGCCCAAGGTAGAAAATGCTGTTGTAGCAAGACTTGGGTAAAGCGTATTAAGGCTTGGTTATCGGCTTCAAGCTCAAGACGACCAAAGGTTTGATCCAGTACGGCAAAGAACAACCCAATATGATCAACTGGTTGTGGGTAATCCACCGCAACCTCAACGCCATGTGCGCGATAGAAATCCATAAGCGCCGTGGTCGAACGATCATTGAGTAACTGCGCTTCACTGAGATATACCGAACCTTGCGGTACGGCTTTAGGCTCACCAGGACCAAAAAATAGCCGTCCATAATCAAGCTTAAGCTCAATCAACTGTTCGCTATGGTCATCACTTGGCCACTGTTGTAAAAACGTAGTCAGAGCCTCGCGACCTTGGCTATTTTGCTTATTGTTAGCAAATACTGGCCAGCTACCTGCTACATCACAATCCTTTAGCCCCTGCACTAGCTCGGCTTCTGGATAACGAATAAGGCAGTGGTGCAAAATGCGCGCTAGGCCTTGGTACTCGATAAAATCAACCGTGTTGATAGACGCTGTATTTGAAGACATGGTTCACCTTTAAAACTAAACGCCCATATTGGCCGTCGCTTTGATTTCACTCGACTTTAATCATAACGATTAGCGCCAAAGTTCGGCGCCAATCGCTGGCCATTTTACACTTCTGACGTGTTTAAAATTCTGCCTTCACCGCTACCTGCCGGACTACCGTTGACGTTAGCCTTGATGATCAGGTTGGGAGAAGTGATTGATGGTGATGGCAGTGGTGCAATATGACCATCGCCTTCGCCATATTTGGCACGTAAGTTATCCATAGTATCGAAGTCGAGTGCACGCAGTGGGCAAGACTCAACACACACAGGCTTACGACCATCAGCGATACGCTCATAACAACCATCACACTTAGTCATGACTTTGCGTTCGCGGTCAATTTGCGGCGCATCATACGGACAGGCACGAGCACAGCTTTCACAACCGATACAGATGTCTTGTGCCACGTGGACGAGACCGTCTTCACGACGCTTGTGCATTGCACCTGTTGGACAGGCTTTAACACACACAGGCTCAGAACAATGGTTACAACCAATAGACATATAGTAAGCAAATACATTTTGCTCAAAACAACCGTTGTTACCTTCAGTCCATTCTCCGCCGCCGTATTCATACACACGACGCCAAGTTACGCCGTCTAGCGCAGGCAAGGTATTGCCTTCTGGATTACTATTGTTACGAATTTCATTGCTTTGACGATCTTTACAAGACACGTGACACGCTTTACAACCACTGCACTTAGTGCTGTCTACATAAAAACCGTATTGAGTTGGTTCAGTCATAATTAACTACTCTCTTAAATCTTTTTGATGGCAACACGGATGGTGTGCTGTGGATTACCTTTAGCAACGGGGCTTGGCTGATAGCGAGTTAGCGAGTTAATCGCGCCGCCTTCATCAATAATGTGCCCTGTGCTACCAACGGTTGTACCTGGGTTGAACCAAGCACCTTGACCCAGTGCAAATACACCCGGCGCTACACGTGGAGTAATACGCACCTTGACTTCGATTGAGCCACGTTCGTTGTACATCTCAATCTTGTCGCCAGAGCTTAAGCCATGCTTAGCACCGTCCATTGGGTTAACCCAAACGGCATCTTCTACCGCTTCACGCAACCAAGGTACGTTATGGTAGCTCGAGTGAGTACGGCCTTTAGTGTGGTAACCCGCTAACTGAATTGGGTAGTCTACTTTGGTCTCTTCATCTTCATAGCCGTCCCACGTCACTGTGTACTTTGGAATCGCCGTGATGGTGTCACCCTTTATACCCGTCGGGTTTTGCGCACTGTTTTCTTGATCCCAGTTCGCTGCACGCCATGCAAGTTCAGCAGAGTAGATCTCAATCTTGCCACTTGGCGTTGATAGTGCTTTGCCACCTTTAATGTAACTTTCAAGTGCAACGTGCTTGTCGTTCATGTGCTTACGGAAGAAACCAATCTCTTGTGCTTCTTTGTAAGTCGCAGGAAACGCAGGGACGACACCGACGTTGGTGCTGCTGTCTCTGGTTTTTTGGTAAAGCTCTTCAAGCCACTGCTCTTCAGTCTTACCTTCAGTGAACGCAGCTTCACAACCCATGTATTTAGCGATTAAAGCAGCCGCTTCGTACATAGACTTACAATCCCACATAGGTTCAATCGCCGACTTCATTGCCGTGATGTAACCCAGTGCGCCAGATGCGTAAGAGTCGTTAACCAAATCGTTTGATTCTAACCAGCTGGTATCTGGGAGGATAATGTCGGCAAACTTAGCGCCTGGGGTCATCCAGCAATCACAGCTAACGATGAGCTCAACACCCGATTCATCTTCTAAGATTTTAGCGGTGTTGTTGATCTCTGCATGCTGGTTTAGCAATGTGCTATCAGAGGCAGAAATGATCACTTTGATGTTAGTACCAAGTGGCGTATCTAATCCCTCGGTACCACGGATACCATGGCTACGAGCCGTCATGGTTTCACCGTTGAGAATCGCTTCAGACCAAGTGAAGAAAGAGATACTTTCTTTTACTGGGTTGCTACCCGTTGGGATCCCTGCACGGTACATACCGCTCATGGATGGCAACTCACCGCTTGATGCACCTAGCGTACCTAGCGTACCGGTTAGCACTGACAACATGTAAAGCGCACGCATGGTTTGCTCACCGTTAGCTTGACGGTTAACACCCGCGCCGACAACGATATAAGGTCTTTCAGATGCCATTAGATCATCAGCAATCTGTATAATTTGCGCCGTCGGAATACCAGTGATTTTTTCAGCCCATTCAGGGGTTTTCTTAGGTTCATTGGCATACATGCCTTCACTTAAGATGTAATCACGGTAGTTCTCTTCTGGGTTCATGACGTTGGCATATTCTTGCTTAGTCGCATCACCGCTGGCTGCAAAGATATCGATTTGCGTTTGAATAGACGCAGCGTCAAAACCCACGGCAAACTTATTGATGAAATCCAATGAGTTTGTATCAACCCAGCCAGAGCTTATCATTTGGTAAGCAATCGCTTCAGCAAATGCAGCATCGGTACCGGGACGAATAGGCAGCCACTTAGACTCTTTACCTAACATTGAGTCAGTGTAACGAGGGTCAATCATCACGACTTTTAAGCCGTTAGACTTTTGCAGTGCTTTTAAGTAATCGTAACCTTCACCGCTACCAGACTGACGAACTTCACTTGGGTTGTATGCCACGCCCAATAGAAAGTCACTTTCGGCCAATGTTACCGTTGAAGAACCTTCAGTACTGCCAGTACCAAAAGTGTGCTTCGCCGCTTCCATTTGCTGTGCCCAAGAGTAGTTACCGTAAGCATTCAGGCAACCGCCGTTTAGGTTGAATAAACGGTTAAAACACGCGTTTGATGCAAAACCATAATAAGCACCAGAACCGTAGCTACGGAAAATAGCTTTGTTACCATGCTCATTAATAACCGAAGATAACTTAGTACCAATGGTCTTTGCGGCTTCGTCCCAAGTGATTGGCACAAACTTGCCTTCGCCACGCTTACCAACACGTTTCATTGGCGACTTTAGACGGTCAACGGCATAGGTACGTTGGCGTAACGAACGACCACGGGCACAGGCACGCACTTGGTAAATATCATCACCATCGACAATGTCATGATCCGTTTCAACACGGGTAATAACACCGTCACGGCTGAAGACTTTAACGGGGCAGTTTGAACCACAGTTTACCAGGCACGCAGACCAGGTAATTTGCTCATCACCAACAGGGGGTTTAGGCGGAATAACATTGGCATCATCAGAGCTGGAATTACAGCCTGTAACCGTTGCTGCACAGCCCAGCGCAGCACTCATTTTTAAGAAACTTCTACGTTCCATAATCTCGTTTTCCTCAAACTTAAAATGTGACTGACTCGACTTAAATCAGCTTGTAGCTGAAGGTCAACATCAGTTGATGGGCGTTATAATTGTGATTTAGTTCACCAAGGGTGATTAAACTTGAATTGCTATTAGCGCTGACCATTGCACTGTCTGTATCGAAATAGCGCTCAAACTGATAAGCCAGTTTTAGTGCCATTTGAGGTGAAATCAGATATTGCCCATAAAGGTTCACGCTGTGGTTATATGAATAGTAAGCACCGTAAGCACCGTCACTTGATGGGTTCACGCCGGTGTTGCTTTCTGAGTTGGCAAACAGGTAATCCATGCCTAACGTCAGTCTGTCTTCCATAAGGCCTGAATAAGTCCCGCCTAGACCTAAGTTAATAAACTCGTCGCGAATTTCAGAGTGCCAAATAGCGGTTTGATCGCCACTTTGGTCTGAATCAATCCACTGCTGGCCTGCAAAAGCGTAAAGTGATAATGGCTCAGTTAACTGCACTTGAACGTTGGCGTCATAGCCATAGTCTTTAGCCTGAGTTAAGCCAATTTCTGTTGCATCATAGTCATCGTTGGCATAGTGAGTGCTAACATCAAAGCTTAACCACTCAAGCGGCGTGTAGCTTGCTCTAGCATTTAGCTCAGTGCGATTACGATCCGCTAAGTGATACTTACGCATCAGCGACTCGGTTTCCTCTGATGTGAGTTCGTCAGCTTGGTAATCACTGCCACCACGCTCGCCATAACTCAACCCAAAATTAAGGGTTAACTTGTCGATAGCACGAATGCTGAGTTTGCTCCAAAGCTCATTGTCTTGAGTTTCTTCACGCTCACCATAACTGCGATCGACTTGCTTATAGTTGTAACCAGCTTGCAGACGGTAACCACTGGCAATTCG
Organism: Shewanella sp. GutDb-MelDb; assembly: GCF_002836075.1. NCBI lineage: Bacteria > Pseudomonadati > Pseudomonadota > Gammaproteobacteria > Alteromonadales > Shewanellaceae > Shewanella > Shewanella sp. GutDb-MelDb. The sequence continues at coordinate 37,285 of NZ_PJBM01000250.1, forward strand.
GTAACTAGCGTTGGCCTTAAAGGTCTCGCGCTCAATGTCCATTGGGGTGTTTTGCTTATATGCACCTGACATGGCGTTATATTCATACTGGGCAAAATCAAATACCGAAGAGCGATTATCACGCTTGCTATAGTCATAACTAGCCCCAAGACGTAAGCGATTACTCACTCGCGTACTCGCCGCCAGATTGCTGGTAAAGGTGTCTACTTGGCCATCCCAGTTTTGAACCGGATTACCACTTATCTGCACCAGGTCTTGATCTTGGATCATACGACCCGACACCACGCGGCCACTAAAGACACTTGACGCAAGACGGTACTGACCCGATAACGACACTTGATGTGCTTGGTTATCTGGCGTTGCACTGTATACGTCGTAGTTATTTGGCAGACTTAAGTTGTCAATATTGTTTTCGTAGCGAGAACCGGAGTAGCTCAGTTCTGATAACCAGTTTTCGCCATCAAGCACAACACCCGCACTAAAATTATCGGTCGTTTCATCAACGGGTTCAGCAAAGTTAACTGGGCTTGGGTCCATCAAACTTGCAGAACGGTTACCGGTTTTATCTTCACGGTCATAACGGGCATAACTGTTAAGGCCAAGATCGGTTAGTTTCGAAAAGTCATACTCAAAACCAATGCCGCTTCGCTGGCGTTGCAAATTAAGATCAAGCACACGAGTTTGATCACTCGGGGTGAGCATACCGTTGTTTTGCCAAAGGTTGGTTTGCGCATTGCTGTACTGATTAGTGGTAATCGTTTGGAAATCGACATCAAGCTTATACTGTTCGCTCTTACCAGCTTCGACGTTGATAAAACCATTATCCATACCCAGCTGGTGAGCCTGAACCTTAGCGCGGTAACCACTTTTCTGGTATGCGATATCGGCATTAATGCCCGCTATTGCGCCATCAGAGCCAGTACCGAGCTGATTAATCGCATGTTCATCATCAGCATCAATAACGCCAACACTTGCACCGACGGTGCCTGAATAGCCATCATTAGCAACACAACGTTTACATTGGTAGTTTGCTGTTTTTAAGTGCTCAGTATTGGCTTGCTGAACACCAAAATCTGCAGCCATCGCACCTGTCGCGGTTCCCAACAAGGCAAGAGTAATCAAATTTAAAGAAAATAATTTAGTTGAACGCATAATACTCACTCCAAGTCTTAACGGGCAAAGTTACTGCCAGCAGGATGGTTAGAACCATGGATCTTGCTGTGACAGTTAAGGCAGCTTTTACCTGCGCTAAAGGCATCAACACCCGCTTGTGAAGTCATACGACTTGCATGTCCGTCATCGGCATGACATTGCTGGCATAACTGAGGAACTCGCGCTTTGAGCAAGGCGTCATTAACACTGCCGTGCGCTGTGTGACAGCTAGAGCAATCTTCCATTACTGGCGCATGCTCCCACAAGAATGGACCACGTTTGTCAGCGTGACAGCTAGCACAGGTTTCATTAAGGCTTGGCTTGTTTAACGCACTTTCGGACATAGAACCATGTGGGCTATGACAATCAATACAGGTCATCTGGTCCCATTTCATTGGGTGTGATGAGCGCTTGTTCATATCTGCCTTAGCGCGGGTATGACATGAGGTACACGTATCGTTAACCATGAGTCGGTCAAGCGCTGGGTCTTTAGCAGCGTGAACGCTATGGCAATCAGCACAAGCGACTTCTTCAAGGTTGTGAGTACTGTTATGCCACGCCATCTGCTTAGGATCGTTATGACATCCTTGACACACACTGTTCTGCGTTTCTGCTGATAACTTGCTGTCAGCACCAAAACCAATCATTGGCTCTTTACCGCCACGATTATGTTTGCCTAAAGGACCATGACAAGCTTCGCATTGCATGCCAGCCATTGGAGACTTACTGCTATTCATGTCGCCATGAACGCCGTCAAAAATCGCCATGACCTTAGCGTTCTTCTTATGGCACATCAGGCAAGAATCTGCGCCTTTAGAAGAGTACTTACCCTCAGCAAATTTTTCGGTTAATTTTTGTTCTAATTGGTCGGAATCAAGAGAACTCCAAGGAGTTGCTTGAGCTGGTAAAATAATAATGATTAATGTGAGTAAACTCGTAGCCACTAACTTGGCCATAAAATTCACTGACTTTATGGTATTGATGAAGGACATTAATTTCAGACCTGTTGTATATCGATAGGGGTATTCTAGAGCTTGAACATCTGTTGATTCAACCGCATACAAGCTGGTATCCGAGTTGAGGCTTACGCCATACTTTTGGGTAAATTGTTTGCAAGGTCACAATATAAAGATGCAGTTGAAATACTCGTTCAAAAGCGGTTAAAACAAAATAGTTATAAATTTCAAAATGATATGGTTTAACTGAGAATGGTTGTTATCTTTAGCAGTTATTAATATAACAATGGAATGTAAATAAGTTGAATTTGCGGGGCGTATTTATTAGCGCTAGATCACTAATATATTTCTAACTATTCAGCGCAAAGACAGTAATACCCCTTAAGTTATAGCTTAAAGTGCTAATATTTGAACGGATCACAACAGATGCTCACCGACTATAAGCAGGGACTCATCAACATTGATCAGCGTTAACCATAGAAGCCACTTCATCGTTCAATACAGCATCCAGCTGTTTGCCATACTTTTTCTCACTCCATGGAAAGATAACCATATCGATTGTGCGATAACGTTTAGTTAACCCTTAGTGATATTTTGATACAGGATGCTTATATTTTGCCAATATCCTCTCAGTAACATGGCTAAGTTCACCACTCGTTATTGAGTTAACAATAAAAAAAACACAAATTCTGGTGACTAAAAGCATATATTCTCAATTTTCAGCTAATATGAGGCAAGCAAAGCCTGTATACTCGCCTTTCTAGAAGGTGTGTGAGATAATCCTTAATTAATTGATTATTAGTACACGCTTTGAGCGGTCGAGCTTAATAGCCGCGCAAGGCGCGTATAAAAGTGTTATAAGCTAAACTAGTTTAACGTTCTGATTTTGTAATGGTGATAGCACATCAGAATTATATTTTTCACCGAAGATAAAGAGAATATTATGAGTAAAGGTATAGTCAAGTGGTTTAACGCCGATAAAGGTTTCGGTTTTATTACTCCAGAAGACGGAAGCAAAGATTTGTTTGTTCATCATTCAGAAATTCAAGCTGGCGGTCAATACGCTACATTGAATGATGGCCAAGCGGTTGAGTTCGAAGTTGGCGAAGGACAGAAAGGTCCATGTGCTAATAAAGTTGTTGCCGTTTAATCGATGACACTTGATCGGGTAGCTGGGAGTATCTAACCTCCAGCCGCCACAACACCCTGCAGCCCAGCTGCTGGAGTATGTTGTAGAGGGCAGTTCATTTACTCTTAGTAATGAATTGCCCTAACTTTACCTTCCTTCTTTAAGTCTACAGCCAACTGCAAACTGATCATCCTCAGTAAATACAATCCCACTGATTTAACTGTTTCAACCTGCTTGGTATTACTTGGCACTTGTTGTATCTCCGGCTCCCAAAGTCACAAGCACAATGACCCTTCCCTAATTTAAGCCCAGCAGCCTAGTCAATCCAAATTTAGTCGTCAGTAATGCGCCAATCTGGGGCATAACAACACCAAAACTGACGAGCAAAGACGCCTCCAGACCCAACTTTTACCCAGCGTGAGGCTGTTTAAAACTAACGATGAGAATAAGAAATCTAAACAACCAACATCAATAGCTAGCGGCAGTCGATCTTTAGAGCTTAGTTTTTGTTCGACTCTTTCCCGTAAAGAATAATGATTTTAGGTCAAGGCTTGAGCGATGATTTAGCAACCGAAGTGAAAAGCTCGTAACGCATTCTAGTCATAAAAGACTAAAAGTATTGAAACGAACCCTAAGGGCCGCGCTTC
>NZ_PJBM01000251.1:0-41130 GCF_002836075.1 Shewanella sp. GutDb-MelDb
TTCAGAAAAGAGCTTTTTACAAGCAGGCCGCAATCAAGTTGCTGCCGGATATGTGCTTTACGGCCCATCAACCATGTTGGCACTGACGACGGGTAAAGGGGTGCAGTTGTTTACCCTAAACCCAGACACTAACGAGTACCTGTTAACTGATCCAGCGATGAGCATCAGCAAAGACACGGCTGAGTTTGCTATTAATATGTCTAACCAGCGTTTCTGGGAAGCGCCAATGCAGACCTATATCAGCGATCTGCTATTAGGGACAATTGGACCGCGTGAAAAAGCCTTTAACATGCGCTGGATTGCCGCCATGGTCGGCGATGTTCACCGCGTGCTTTGTCGCGGCGGAATTTTTACTTACCCAACAGACAACAAGAACCCTGACAAGCCGTTTAAATTGCGCTTGATGTACGAAGCGAATCCAATGTCTTTTCTTGTTGAACAAGCAGGCGGTAAGGCTTCTACCGGTTATGAAACCATCATGGATATTCAGCCTACAGCGATCCATCAGCGTGTTGCCGTGATCTTAGGCTCAGCCAACGAAGTTGACGTTTGTCTTGAATATCACACTCAAGATTACAGCGAAGAGCCGACAATATAAGGTTCTAGAACCGAGGAAGAGCAAAGACGGTACAGGCTAAGATGGAATGGCCGGAAAATCTGAGACGGAAAAGATTAAAGAAGGTGCTAGCTGCTAGGAAGAGCTAAGACGGCACAAGTTAAGACGGAACGGCCGGAAAATCTGAGACGGTAAAGATTAAAGAAGGTTCTAGGCTTGAGCATTAGCAGCTTCTAGCAGCAACTCTAAATGAAAAAGCGCAGTTCCTTTTGGGGATTGCGCTTTTTTTGTGGCTTTAATTTGGACAAAGCTAAATTCTGCATATTGATAATTTGTCCTCATCCAATAACCTGCGGTCGGCCATGTGCAGACGCTGCTGAGACTCGCCGCAGCTCTTTATAAAGAGAGGGTCCATGTGGGCTCAACCAAAATATCTGACCTCCAGGAATGGGGGGAATGCCAAATTATGTCGGTAACATAATGTGCCTTGTTTCCGAAGGCCTCAGTCGCTTCTACACCGAGTTATAAAAGCACAATCATTCGGTATTTAGGTTTTCAATTTAAGAATACAAAAGTCACCGTCCCACAAAAATAACAGAAAACACCTATTCCCCATCGAAGTTGCCGAAGTACGCAGATGAAAATGCCGTGGAACCATCATGGTCTTTCCCGCGCATCCATGCACTTCAAGACATTCAGGCATCCTGCCTATCAGATGATGGTTCAGGCTCGGGGGTACATGGATGTACCATCTGAGCCGTTAGGCGATTTTTATTGGAGTATGAGGCCCGTATCTAATGCATGTAACTTCGTCGGGGCGGCACGGGCGATCCAAGAGGGGATTGCTGTTGATCCCCTTTTGGCCGAGTGTGAGCTGGAAGCTCGCGACTTTTATTAAGCGCAGCTTGATATCTCTAACCCCTTAAGCAACTTATGACAAAAGTTGCACATACAAAAAAGCCCTCATCTATACAGATGAAGGCTTCATATTAAGAGTAACTAAAAGTTAGTTTTTCTTAGAGTAAATCGCTGCGTTCTCACCAGCCATTCTACCGAAGGTGACGATGTCAGAGATTGCGTTACCACCTAGGCGGTTAGCACCATGAACACCACCAGTCACTTCACCAGCGCCGTATAGACCAGGGATAACTTGCTTCTTAGCGTCCATAATTTCAGACTTAGAATCAATCATCACGCCGCCCATAGTGTGGTGAACACCAGGAGTCACTTCAATTGCGTAGTAGTTACCTTCGTTCAATGCACGAGGTAGGTTTGGACGTGCAAAGTCAGTATCTTTACCACTAGTCACAAGGGTGTTGTAACGAGCGACAGTTTCAGTCAGTGCTTTTCCATCGATGTTCTCTAACTTGCCAAGCTTAACTAGCGAATCAGCACTTGGTACAACACCTAGACCGATATACTTATCAATCTTGCTTAGTGACTTACGGACTGAGTCATCAAAGATTAGGAACGCAGACTTACCAGTTTGGTTCAAGATAGCTGCTGAAGCCTTATCACGTGTAGTGATTTCGTTGACGAAGCGCTTACCTTCGCGGTTAACCAAGATTGCACCGTTACCACGTACAGCTTCAGTCACCATCACACCACCTTTAACAGAAAGTGTTGGGTGAGCTTGGATGTACTGAAGGTCAACCGTAGCTGCACCTGCATTTTCCGCAACATCGATACCGTCACCAGTAGCACCTGGTTGGTTAGTTGAAATAAAGCCTTTTAACTTAGGATCAAGTTTTGCTACACGCTCGTTGTTCTTAGCGAAACCACCAGTTGCTAATACAACAGCATCTGCTTTGATCCAGTAGTAGCCTTTATACATGCCTTTAACGAGTAGGCCTTTAACATTGCCTTCATCGTCTTTTAGGATTTCAATACCGCGAGTGTTCATGCGCATATCAATATCGCGCTTAACAGCATTATCGTAAAGCACTTGAACAACGTGAGCACCTACACCAGCGCCACCCGTTGGACGGTGAGAACGGTTAACTGATGCGCCACCCATGCGGCCAACGTCATCTAAATCAGCCCCCATGCCAGTCAACCAGTTAACTGAATCTTTAGAGTGAGATGCAAGTACATCAACCAGTGCTGGATTGTTTAAGTTACGGCCACCTTTCATGGTGTCTTTAACCATCAACTCAACGCTATCTTTAATGCCTTTGGCTTTTTGCTGATCAGTCCAAGCGGCGTTCATACCACCTGCGGCTAACTTAGCGTTACCACCGATGACTGGCTCTTTTTCAATAAGGATAACTTTAGCGCCGTTATCAACCGCAGAGACTGCAGCAGAGAAACCAGCACCACCAGAACCAACAATAACAACATCTACAGTATCACGCGGCGCTGCAGCGAGTGCTGCTTGACGCTCAGACTTGTCTTTCAACAACTCTTTGATGCTAGGTTCATTACGTTCCCATTTCTTTGTATACGGCATATCAAAATCGAAGCTATGGCAAGAATCACAGTAGACCATCGATTTTTCGTGAGCGCTGTGACAAGAGGTACAAGCCACTTCGCCTGGGAAATGAGAGTCATGGGCATTGTAGTGCTCATGTTTGGTTTCTTCAGCGACTTCTTCTAGCGTGCCGTGACAAGATACGCACTGAGCGTTCTCGAAAGTTAAGCTATCGTTTGATAGTTCACCATCTGGCATGTGGCAGCTATCACACTCTTGGTTTTCACCGTGGAATTCTGCCAAGTTGTCAGCGGCAATCGCACTTGCCATAAAGCCTGTTGAGCCGAGAAGTGTGGCAATACACACTGCTTTTTTAAAGTTTTTCATCTCAAATCCTCACCTTTACCCAACTGCATCGCAGCGAACAAAAGTCATCACTATAATTTCGACAATCAAAAGTGTTGTCGTTAATTTTTAAATTCATCACTATATTGCGGCTGATACAGGCGTTGCTCAACTGAATCCCGTGATAACAACGCTAAACTGAACACTTGATCACAGCCTGTAAATCACCTCATGCAAAGATGCATAACTGCATGGTCAGTTATGCAAAAATGCATAACTCTATGTTATCCCGCTCACACATCAATGCCGACAGCACCCAACTATTTTAGTTAATGATAGACAATAGAAACCTCTGCGTAGCTAAATAGAGTGCATAAAGCTGAACACCTAAGGTGATGTATAGCCAAACGATATGTAAATAGGTAGTTAAAGCGAGAATCTCAGCACAGTTATGCTCTATAAGCGCATGCTAAAATTGGCTTATGAAAATATTAGTTAACTTATTCTGCACTCTCAGTCTTTTGACTCTCCCTCTCATTGCACAGGCCGCAGCCCCCCATGAAAAGCAAAGTATTGTCTTTGGAGTTCACTCAAAAACAGCTCCGCTAGAGTGGCGTAATAATGGCGTCGAACAAGGCTTTAACCTGGAATTGATGGATAGGATTGGTCAACTAATAGGCAAGCGCATCGTCGTTAGACGTAAGACATTTCAGCAATTACTTGCCGATGTACACAATCCTGAATCATTGATTGATGTGATTGCCGTGGTGAGTCCGGTGACGATCGATCGCGATCTCAGCCAATCAGATCCCATTTATGCCACCCATGCAAAAGCCTACACCCTGCAAGGAAAGTCATTTATTGACGGCTGGAACGACCTAAAAGGGAAACGTGTCGCCATCAAAAAAGGCGCTTGTGTCGATGTGTACATATCAGGAAAACTGCAAAATTTTAAAAGAGTCGATGTCGATCTTTATGAAACGGGTTTTCAGCTATTAATAAAAGGCAAAGTCGATGTGGTGATTGCCGAAAACTTTGTCGCAAGACGATTAATGCCTTTATATCCCTCAATTCGAAGTTCTAGCGACCCACTCATTTACGGCGCGTTTAATTTTATAAGCAACCATAAAAATGCCGTGTTAATGGATAAAATTAATGATGCATTAAGGCAGCTAAAACTGTCAGGAGAATATGACCGTCTCGTCAATAAGTGGTTTGGTACTGGTCGTGAGAAAGTGGATCTTAACTCTGCCCAACAAAAAATACTGTCGTTGGCTATTTTCGTCAGCCTTATCTCTGCGATAGGCATGTTACTGACGGGTTACATCAGTCTGAACTTACGCAGACGCACCACAGCGCTAAACCTTGAGTTAGCACAGCGAAAAAAAGCAGAAACGGCTATATCTAATCTCTCTAAACAGTTCCAATCGGTGTTAGATGGTATTCCTCATGGGGTCACTCTATTTAATCGAGAGGGTGAGTGCTTATGGAGCAACGACAATAACCAGCTGCTGAGTAATCCTCTGTTTCACTATGAAGATGGTCAACCTTTTACACTTTACCCAACCTTGATTGAAGCACTCGATACGGATAAATCGACCATTGCAGATATGATGATTGAAAATCAGTATTGGCAGTTACAGCTGCATCCTATCGGTGATAATCAAGCGGTTATCTTGCTTGAAGAAACGACAGAACAGCAGCGGCTGCGCCAAGCCAATAACGAAGCCAGTAGGCTGGCCTCACTAGGCGAGCTATCTGCGGGTATCGCGCATGAAATTAATAATCCCACCGGTATTATCGTCCACTCCATTGCGTTTATTAATGATGCCCTTACCGACCTTTCAAGCGCCGCTGATAGCTATCAAAAACAAAATCCATTTTGGAATATTGCCGGCCTAGAACCTACATCCGCCATGGCAGAACTCAGTTTGAGTAGTCAGTCGATCCTTGAAGGCGCCGGACGAATTAGCCGCATCGTAAGTGACTTAAAGCGTTACGCTTTGCCAACGCTCACCGATGCATATCAAGCTATCGCACTTAATGAAGTGGTGCTGGTATCTTTACGCTTAACCGCTAACCAAATAAAACTCTTGAATGTCGCCACTGAACTGCACAATCCAAGCCCAATCATTAAAGGTGATGCACAGCAACTCAACCAAGTGCTGATCAATTTGATTCAAAATGCCTGCCATGCCATTGAACTTGATGCCGAGACTTATGAACATGACCAGCATATCTTGATAAAGACCAGCGTAGAGGAGCAATTTGCTTGCCTAACCGTGATAGATAAAGGCCAAGGAATGGACAGAGCGACACTGCAACGGATCACCGAGCCATTTTTCACCACCAGACGCTCCAATGGTGGCAGTGGTCTAGGTTTATCCGTTTGCAGCCGCATTATTAAAGAACATAAAGCCGATATGCAGATTGAATCACGTATTGGCCAAGGTACGGTCATTACCCTTCGTTTTCCATTGGAGTCTCAAACGTGAAACTTGCCAGAAATATCCTACTTGTCGACGATGAAGCATCTTGGTTGCGCACCTTATCAATTACGCTCAATCGGTTAGTGCCCGAAGCAAAAATTGATACCTGTGTTGACAGCAGACAAGTGATGAACCGTCTTGAGGTGAGTGACTACGCTTTGGTGTTACTGGATCTGACGATGCCATTTCACTCCGGTGAAGAACTGTTGGATATGATCCGCAATGCGTTCCCTAATACACGGGTCATCATTGTCACTGGCGTTAATGAAGTCGATACCGCAGTCCGCTGCATTAAACATGGCGCGTACGATTATTTTATTAAAACCGACAATGTTAATGATCTGGCCAGAACCGTTCGTCGTGCCTTAGAGGTTGTCGGTCTGGAACGCAACTATTTAAGAATAAAAGAGAGCTTTCTAAGTAAAACCTTAAGTCAGCCCGAAGCGTTCAATAATATTCTGACTTGCGAGCCCTCCTTGATCGACCAGTTCCGTTACTTTGAAGCCGTTGCACCCAGCCCAGAGCCAATCTTGATCCAAGGAGAAAGCGGCACCGGCAAGGATGAATTCGCCAAATCAGGCCATCTACTTTGTTGCCCTGACGCGCCATTTGTTAATGTGAACCTTGTAGGAATAAGCACCTCTGCGTTTGAACTGCAGCTATTTGGGCAGATCAAGACCCTCGAAAATGGCCAAGTCAGCGCGCAAGCGGGTGTATTACATCAAGTGCAATCAGGCTTACTGTATTTGAATGAGATTGGTGATTTACCGATAGAAGCACAAGCAAAGCTGGTCGATGTGATTGAGCATAAACAATACTATCCAATTGGCAGTGATAAAGCCTATCCCGTACTGTGTAAAATCATCACCTCGACACAGCATGATCTGCTCGCACTAAGCAAAGCCGGCAAGTTTCGAAACGATCTCCTATACCGGTTACGATCTCACACCATAAAGCTGCCACCATTAAGGCAACGTCGGCTCGACCTATTCATGTTGATTAATCACTTCATCACCCTGGCAGCGGATGAGATGAACTTGTCTAGACCACAACAACCCAGCAGCCTTGCCGCACAATTAGCCGAGTATGAGTTTCCTGGAAACTTACACGAACTTAAGGGAATGGTGTTTGATGCGGTCAGCAGAAGCGATGGTATTCAACTCAACATTACCCCCTTTATGGAAGCCATAAATCTCAATAAAGCCGCTCCCGATGATAAATGCCAGTTGGTTTTTCCAAAAGAGCTGCCGACATTAGCGCAGATGGGCGACGCACTGATAAATGAAGCCATGAGCCGCACAGCCAATAGCCAAACTGCAGCAGCAAGAATGCTCGGCATTAGCCAAAGCGCGTTAAGTCGACGACTTAAGCAAGATAAATAGACTTCACTATTATTGAACATTTATAGCTAATGCTCTCTACTTAGGTAGAGAGCTCTCCGCCTTGTCAGCATAGTAAAATCTGTCTCTAATCAGGTTCAATATCAATCCGTATAGATCCGAACACTCTGCTATAACTCAAACTTCTCAACATTACCCCGATGATTAAATCAACCGTAATTATCTTTTGAAAACACATAACCAATCGTAAAATCACTTCCGATTACTTTAAATATTTCGAGTTCTACGAGGCTAACTGCACATTAACTCTAGTGCTTCACTCAACAACGAGAATTAACAACACAACAACAAACAGCTTCTAAATTACAACGATAAGCCAACTTTCATTTGAATTAGTCATAATTTAAAGAGCTACCAATAAGATACTCACTTTATTTCGTCAAAAATACGACTAACGCCATTATTGTGACACCAACAGCTAGATAACATCTATAACAACTGATACAGTTGCGCCGTATCGTATTTAGCCGAAATTCTGAGTTCTCCTTGCAATATATATTTACCTAATAGGACATCATTTTGAAAACGTTTATGCTTTTACTTAGCTTGTTTATCGTGGTTCCCGCAAATGCAGCATTCTTTGGCGATTTCGTTTTAGAAAGTGATATCCAATCACACCATCTTCAAACGGTACAAAACGGTAATGTATTATTATTTCAATGTGATACAAATAATACAGAGATACAAACAATCTTAGATACTCAGAGTTTCTATGCTTACCATGACGATCCAAGTATTCTAATACTCGAACTCAATGGTTTAAGACGACAGTTGAGTGGTGAAGGTTCAGATTCAATGTTTAAATCCTGTTTTGACTGTGATAATGAACCCTTGCATACGATACTTGATGAAATCAATAGCTCTGTAGATGGCGTACTTAACCTCGAAGCTATATCACTAAGCTCAGGTATCAGCAGTAATGCGAGTTTTAACATTCATCAACTTGACAAAGCGATGCTCGAATTACGAAAAAACTGTCAACAACTTTCAATGAAAAGTTTAAACCGCTTTTAATCACGACTTCCTATATCTTCAAGCTAGATGAAATACAAATGGCATGATTCACCAACATTTTTTATAAAACTAGCGGTTTCTATCGCTTAACTATTCAAATTTATTTCTGCTGTGGTAATATGCGGCGGATTAGAACACGCTCATAGGATGGGCACTTTAAAAATCAAGGATGAATAGTGAAACCTCTCCATATATTAGTTTATATCTTAATCGCTATACCAAGCTTTATGACGCAAGCTGAACCCTATAGCAATTTAATGATTAGCTCATCTGCGTCAAATTCGTCTCTGCTTGTTTCACAAGAAAGTAACACTCTACTTCTTAGCTGCACTGCTATCGATACCACGATTAAAACAATTCTCACCACCAGCACTCCTTATGCTTACTACGCAGATGACAGTTTATTGATTGTTAATTTAAATGGTATTCACTGCCAAATGCGTGGACAAAGCTCAGCCTCTACGTTTGTATCTACCGAAGGCTGTGAGCCAGAGAAAAGTAAAATGCTGCGTAAAGAGTTCCAGTCAAATAACCCTCTACATCTAGGGTTAGAAGCTGTTTCCATGAGCTCAGGAAGGAGTTCGTTGGCAACATTTTATATTGATTCAGAAGCCGCTGAACTAAAAGCCTTTTTCAATCAGTGTCAAAATACCACCCTAGAAAATGCCAGCTAATTACTGACATTTCAAATGTAATAACCTTTAGTATTAAACCATCGCTAATGTCGCTTCAGTGCACTTTTCTGTCTCATCAATAATGGTCAGCACTGCGGTATCGCCAACCATGTGACATGAGTTAAGGACCATATCGATTAAGCGATCTAACACTGCTGTTATAGCAAATGCTTCAACAGGAAACACCAAGATTTAATGGTTAAAACAACTCTTACCATTAGCACTCCTTATGCCTACTACAAAGATGATAGTTTATTGATTGTTAATTTAAATGGTATTCACTGCCAAATGCGTGGACAAAGCTCAGCATCGACGTTTGTATCTAGCGAAGGCTGTGACCCAGAACAAGATAAAAATATGGGGCAAGAGCTTCACTAAAATCCCCCTCTACATCTTGGGTTAGAATCGGTTTCGATGAGTTATGGAAGAGGTACATTGGCAACATTTATATTGATGTTAGAGCCACTGAACTAAAATAGTTTTAAAAAAAAGTAAAAATTTAGCCAAAAAAATGCCAGCTAAATAGCTGACATTTCAAATGTAATAACCTTCAGCGTTAAACTGTCGCTAATTTAGCTTCAGCACGCTTTTCTGTCTCATCAACAATGGTCAGCACTGCGGTATCACCAACCACGTTACATGAGGTCAGTACCATATCGATTAAGCGGTCTAGCGCTGCAACAATAGCAAATGCTTCGACTGGTAAGCCCATCTGATGGATAAGCACACCAATCATCACCATTCCGCCTCCAGGAACGCCACCAGCGCCAACAGAGAGCAAGAAGATGCTAAACAGTAGTGCCGGAAGCTGATCCATGCCGATGGGAGCACCAAACGCGTTTGCGACAAAGAAAATAGCAATAGTGATGTAAATCGATACCCCGCCCATGTTCATGGTGGCACCGAGCGGAACGCCAAATCCGGCAACTGCACGATTAACGCCAAGCTTTTCAGTCAGGGTGCGCATCGTCACTGGGATTGTTGCATTTGAACTTGCCGTTGATAGTGAAAACAGGATCTGTTCACGGGTCTTACTGCGGAACTCTTTCGCCGATACAGGCGTAAACATGCTTACCGCAAATGGGTATACCACAAAAATCCAGAAGAGTAGCAAACTTAAAATCACCACTAGGTATTCAAGCACGCTACCAAATATGGCAGCTTCAAGTGTTGCACCGAGTTTAAGCATTAATGCAAACACACCGATTGGTGCAAGCTGCATCACCACGCTAATCAACTTCATCATAATGTTGTTAGCAACCTGAAAGCCACTGACTGCACTTTTAGCTGTCTCGCCAAGCGACTTAATCACCCCCCCCAGCAGCAGAGCCATAAAAATAACTTGCAGCATATTGCCTGACGTAAAGGCGGCGACTGGATTGCTCGGTACAATGCCGACGATAAGTTGAACTAAGTTTGGTAACTCAGTTGCGACAATATCGACGCCACCATTGCTAGACATATCAACCCCTTTACCCGGAGCCAATAACAAGGCTACCGTCAAAGCCGCAAAAATGGCCACTAACGTGTTGATGATATAGAAGCCAAAGGTTTTTCCGCCCAAGCGACCAAAACTGTTGAGATCTTTAAGCTCGCAAACCCCACATACAATGGAAACAAAAACCAGCGGTACAACTAACATCATGATCATGTTGACAAACATGGTGCCAGCGCCAGAGGCGATATCGACAACAGTGCCAGTAAAGAAGCTGATATCTGCGAGAGAATATTGAATAATCGATCCGAGGATCAGACCGGTAAACAGACCCATAAAGATCCGCGTTGAAAGTGATTTAGTCATTAACTTGCCTTATATTCGACATGTCTTATCGCATGTCTTCTATTGCCTTCAATCATGACGACTTAGTACTAGTCGCCTATTTGTGGTTAGGATAGTGAAACATGCTGGCAATAAATTCAATAAAAAACACCGAATTACTTTACAAAACAAACTTATAACAAATTAGAATACCTACACTAAAGCACTGTATAAAATCAAAAAAAACCCTCAAAAAATACAAGTAACCCAAGAAAATACCTACAGAGGCAACATTCACACAACACTGACTTATTTTTCTTTCAAAAAAAAGCAGTTTAAATCACCTGAAACAGCATAGATCGCAGAGCTAAAAACTACCAATACCATAGCAAGCAAACTAAGTCACTACCCTGTGGTGTTAGGCAGTTTTATATAAAGTGATTACCAGTCTATTTTATACTCGAGCAGCGACTTGGCGCACACTTTAGCGCCGATTACATCGCTAGCAAATGTTGCAGCTTAATACTGAGGTGATGCCGAACGATACAGCCCTATAACGCTAATCAATAATGATAACGTCTTTAAGGAGCCTTCAAGGAGAGGATAGTTATCGCAAGAACATCTCAACAAATAACGGTTAATAGACAACCTTCGTCTACAACGCAAATAGCTGCAACGGCAAATGATGACTTAGCATATGCTCCTGCTTCAGTGTTAGATGTTGCTGATTCATTAACAATAAAGCCAACTGACATTGAGCGGGTAACGGCTGTTGACGGCCCAAATAAAGACGTGCTTCGTTTTGGTTATGCCACTCTTGCTCAATTCCTTCTAACCCTACTGTAATCGCTATCGCCGCCTCACAATCTGCTGGTGACAACCAGTAATCCGCTTGGCTGGTGTAAGCGATCTCAATGCCCTTTGGGTCTAAATCGCTAAAACAGACCAGTTTATAGCTGGCGTTATGTTGCCAACGCCTAAAAAATTGATAGGCAGTTCCGGTTTGCTGGCTGGGCTTTACGTCACCACGGTATACCCACAATGCATCTTTTAAAGCCTCTGGTAGGATGAGCTGCGCCAAGTTAGCCATTAATGTCAGGTTCTCCACCAGCACGATGTATGGGTGTTCAATACTGTCGATTTCGTCAGCTTTTATTGACAGTCCCAATGAAGAAAATGGCGATTTAGCTATCAGTTGTTTGTTGATTTTCAAACCATTGATGCTGTTAATGAGAATAAAGTCACGGCTAACAGGGTAGCTATTTAACTTCTCATTTCTATCGGTCTTTGAATTGTCATGTCGACTTTGTGGTTCTGGATAGGGGTCAAACTCAAGATGCGCGTCCAACTGCTGTTTAACTTTATTAATGAGCCGTATTTTATCAGCGATGGCGTAAGTGAAATAGCCAGCTGAAAACACACCAAAATCATAGTCCGACTTTAGGCGTTTTAAATACTCTTTACTTGGAATCTTGTCACCTGCAGAATATTTACGCAGCAGTTTTTGGGTATCGTTAAACAAGCCTTTTTGCATACATAACCTATATTCAAAGCGCGATTTTCAAACGTTGTTTATTTAGCACTGCTGTCATTCATCGGCAAGGCCGCCGTAACCCCATCCCTGGGGCTTTGCCTTACATCCATGCTGATGAAGACCTACTTTATTCAGATGGATAAAATTCAAACTCTTACAAATTGAACAACCGCAATAGAGAGCACAGCGATTAATTTAAGCCGATCACCACATCGTGGTAGCTGAAGTTATCGGATGTCCCCGCAAGTTGGACCCCTTTCATATTGATGCTAAACGCGGCTTGTTGTTCATTGGTTAGCTTGCAATAGCAGCTAAACACCAATTCAATCCAGGCTTTTGGCTTGATGCTATGAGCATTTTCTTGCCAATCATTCTGTGACTGTCGCCAAAATACTAAGGCGGAGATGGGGGCATTAGTCGTAATGACTTGCTCAAACAGCAATTCAGCTTGCAGATCAAAAAAGTCACTTTGATAGCGCACTCGCTCTATCGGCTTAAGCTCAATGTCTGCAGTCTCTCGCTCCTTCATATCCTGAGCCATAGATTGCTTTCGCAAGGCTTGAACTAACTGAATAAGCGGTGCTTCTAACGCGGTATTACGCGTATCAACATAAGATTTAAGCGCCATCGCCGGGGCTAATTTTAAGCCCTCAGGCAATTCAGGGTGCTCATACAGATTATCGCTTAGATCAAACTCAGGGTGCTGACGTAAAAAACGCGCCATGCTGCGCAGTTGATTGGCCTTTTTCTCATCACGACGTAAGCGAAACAGGCTCAGACGCATGTTGTCGATAATGAAACGTAGCCTTGGCAACACTTGGTTAAACCAATAGACAAAACCGGTAATTTTACGAGCGAACTCATTTGGACACGGCCAGTTTATCCACTCATAACAAGCTTCTGGATCAATTTGTTGCAGCTCGGTCAGTAGATTCTGTGCATGGTTCAAGTAGCGCTCGTTTTGTCTTATCTTGTTCGCTAGGCTACTGACAAAACCAAACTGGCTCACAATACCGTAATGCATATTGTCGAGGTTATTGTTTAAACCATCTTTGGTTTCATATAACAGATCGTCAAGTTGTTCTAAAAACAGATCGGCATCTTCAGAATGATTAGCCTGTACCGACAGTTGATAGTCTTTCACCGTTTCGTCCAGCGCTTCAATCACCTTGCCCATGTCGGTTAACTGACGATAACTGCTTTGCTTGCGCATCAAACGATTAAGCATACGTTTAAAGTCTGTGGTGACCCTAAACTCACCAGCTTCATCATCAGGGCGCAGTAGACCCGCCTTGTGTAAGGTCGAAATGGTTTTGCCATCTTGACTGTCTGCCGCTATCGAGCCGTAGACATAAGCGTTAGCCAATAGCTCATCGTTAGCGCCTATTTTTCTCAGCAGCGCTGCAACCTGTCCTGCATCAAAGCCTGCCATTAGAACAATAACTCATCTTGTTGTTCGGTCTGCTCATCCGGCAATTCGACTTGCTCTGAATCATTTAAAAACTCAATTAAACAGTAAATAAGATCAAACCGCGCCGTGGCGAAATAACGACTACTACCGGGGTTTTTCCTAACGAAATAGTGCATATCTTCGAGCTTATTAAATAAGGTCGCAAGCTGCTCTCTGGTTTCTTCTTTATTGGTTTTAAACGGCTTAATCGAGGTCAACCGTCTAAGTTGATCGCGTAAGGTTTGATCTTGCTCGAACGGTTCGAATAGTGCGTTAATATTAACGACTGATTTTCCATGCAAGGGCAGATCGGCTTGGGTCGCAGTCAGCAGTAAATCTAAGAATTCAACTAACGGTCTAAACACACTGCGCATTTCATTAAACAGCGCTGACAACTCGGCAGAATTACTTTGATCCACTTGCATAAAGGTGCAGTAATAGGCATCCGCACTGTCGAGGTAAGTTAGGTTACGATCGAGATTTGACAAAAAATCACTGACTCGTTCAAACTCACTGTCGACTTTAAGGTAGGTAAACTCTTCAGCAAAAGCGGTTTCGCAAATCACTTCTCCAGTGAGCAGTTTTTGAATCGTCTGTTTAAACATTATAACTCCTGCTTAGCGGTCGCCGTTTGTTGCTGACTGGCTCGGTTTGCCAAAAGTTCATCGAGGCGCGACTGCGGTATTTCAGCATGATAAATTTTATTATCTTTCAACTTATAGTGTCTGTCGTATAAGGATAAAATATGACGATCGGTGGACGGCGAAGCCGATAAAATGTGAATGTCATTATCACTAAACATTTTCAATAACAGATCAATATTTTCAGCCGCCAATTCACCCAGCTCATCCACTGGTAAAATGATCTGACTGCCAAATTGGCTTTCGCCACGCAGCATCCCAAGCAAGCCTGCAAACAACGACAACATCGCCAAATACGATAGACCCGTCGAGCTCACTTTTTTGAGCTGACGTGCATTACGCGCATGTTTAACCTGGCCTTTTTCAGTGATGGTAAATTCAATATCAAACAGATTGCAGTGGTTTAATACAAAACCTTCGCTAGGCAAGTACGTCGCCAATTTTTGCATCGCATAAACAAGATCGTCAGGGATCTCACCAACACCGTCGCTTAATTGATCGCGGCATAGATCATAGGCTTTTGAAAACTCTTTTAACGATCCCCAGTATTCCAACTCTTCTTGCTTCATCACTGTGGTGACGCTGATCTCTGCTAACGCATCAAAATGAGCAAGCCCTGTTACCTTAGTCGACAGCTGCTTACCTATCGTTTTAATTTGTCTAGCAAAGTTCTCAACATGCTGATAAAACTCATTGATCATGGTGGCGTTAACCGACACCAACTGGTAAGTGTTTTTTTGCTTTTGCTGAGCACTGCTTAACAGCTCGACGATCGGCTCTCGGTATTTAAACAAACTTTTTGCGGCACTAAAGTTATCGTGTTCAGCCACCAGCTTTTGCCAGTTATCGTACAGATCGCTGCTGGCATGTTTCTTTTTAAAACCGTCGTTAAACTTATTCAGCTGCTCGCCTAAGCGTTTTTCAATCACTTTAAATTGATTGAGCCAATCGGCGCAAAAACTCACACTAAGATCCGCTTGATTATGCGGTTGACCAGCAGACTCCAACGCTTCAATGCCCTGCTTTTCACAGTGACGTTGGCTGTCCGCTAATTGATTGAGCAACTCCTCGGCATAGGTTTTTTTATCATTCAGTTTTTTAATATCGCTGCGTAGCGCTGTGATGTCACTATTGAGTCGCACGTTAGCATCTTCAAGCTGAGTCTCAATACTCCGCTGCTGTACTAATCGATTCTGATTTTGCTCAACTAAACCATCACGATGACAATAGCGGTCACTCATAAAGTGCTGGTAGTGATGTGCCTTTTGCTCAAACACAGCACACTGCTTCAACGCTTGCTCTATCGCCTTGCGCTCTGTGGTGCGTTTATCGACCTCTCCGTCTGGATCAAGTTTGGCCAGATCGGTGTTTTGCTGCTTTTTCAGATCTTTTAAACGTTGCTTATAGTTCGCGTCACTCTCTGTGCTCTCCTCCACTAGCAATGCCAGCTGGCTATCACGATCGCCTTCTACCACCATACGTTTTTCAAGTAGCTGATTATGCAGTTCATGGCGCTGTTCTTCAGCATCATCTGTATACTGTTGTTGCTGTTTGACTAAGCGCTTCTGTTCAGACTCTAGCGTTTTAAGTTGCTGATTAACAGCATCGGTATAAGCCTTAATCGCCACGGCTTTTTTAACCTCAAAATTCTCTTTTTGCACATTTAGCTGCTGCAAATTGAGTTCATTTTTGGTCAGATCCTGCGTCGCCGTTGCGCAATCAGCTTCCGCTACAGAGATCTCTTTGGTTAATAAGCCAATATGCTCATCGAGCTGTTCAATTCGAGCAGCCTGCTCAGTTATTTTATCCCCCAAGGCTTCACACTTTTCTCGTAGTTGGATCTCATCGAGAAACAGTGAGTCATTGCTCTGTAAAGGCGCTAGATCGAGAGAAAGACCATAAAAACTGTCGCCACCGACCCATGTAGGGGCTAGATCACAACGCGTTAACTGCTCGCTTGTCAGTAAGCGACCAATGTTATCTTTCCAGTTTTTTGCTTGTGCTTCGTTATCAAGAAAATACTGTAACGAGCCATCAGCAGGAATAAGCTGTGCACGTACCTGCTCATATTCCGTCGAGAGCCCCTCTAACTGACGTTTTTCTTGAGCATATTTCTCTAACTGATTATCGCGGCGCTTGATTAGACCGTTATATTGCTGCAGCGCTTGAGAATGCGCTTTATACAAACTGTTTTGTTTATCTTTAGCATCACTTAACGCTTGCGTGTTTTGCTCGATATCTTGCTGCAACTCTGGGGCGAGCTGCACTTGATTGAGCTGCACCTGGGATAATTTTTGCTGCTCTAGTTTAAGATCACTTTCTAGCTGCTGTTTCTTCAGCTGCAGGGCAATATTGCGCCCATTCAGTTGCTGCTCTAGTTCGCGATTTTGTAACCGATCAACATCAATGATTTTAGTGAGTTTTTGGGTGGCAACCTCACGAATACTGGTCACTTTGGTTTGATTGTTGGTTTGATCTTGAAGGTGTTGAAATTTTAATGTTTGGATCAGATCGGCAAATTTTTGCTGCAACTTATTAATATTACCTTCAAAGGCATTAATAATCGCATTGATCTCATTAAGCTGATCTTGGATATGCGGTGCTCTGTCAGCTTGCAGTTGATAATTTGCCGCATCATCACCGTCATACTTCATCTTGTCAGTATCGAGTAGATCAATCCGGCTTTGATCGCCCTCGATATCTGCCTTTAAGTTAGACACCTGCTTACTCAATGCTTGCTTGGTCGTTTCTAGCTCATGTAACAAAGTTGAAAGTTGTTGTTGTGCCTGCCTTTTCTGTTCAGCGCTGGTCTCTTGCTGTTCATTGAGGCTTACTTGATGGGCTAGTATTTCAAAATGCAGGTGCTGAAGCTTGTTCAATAGGCTATCTAGGCTATTAAACTCACCCTGCCACAGACCTATTCTATCCGCTACTTTTTGTACCGCACGGCTCGCTTGAATATCAGCCAACCAACTGCTGATGTCCTCTTTATTGAGGCTTATTTGCTCTTTCTCTTCCGCCGTACCTCGGGCAAGGTAGTCGCTCGCGATAGCCACCAGCATACGTTTCACTGCTTCAAAATCGAGGTTCTTTTCGATGGTGCCGTTAATCACTTTATCGATATGCGGACTAGACTGTTCACAAAAGCTGTAGCGATTTTGCAGTTGGCGTACATCTTTTAATTTTCGGCCGCTGCGGAGGTTTTGGATCACTTGACGGTACTTTTCAACGGCCAGATAGCTGGTTGAGTCACAGCCTATCTGCCGATAAAAGCCTTCAATTTCTTTCATTGATCGACGTTGATGATTATCGCCAATAAAGTGTTCACTGTTATAAGCCGCATCAATAAATTTATACTGCGCGCCGCGACCATCGCTACACACGAGTACCATGCACGTTTGCCCATGGGGACGTTGATACTCATAGATCAACATACTTGAAGCACGTGGCAGATAATAATCGACAAAATTACGTGCCTGATCAACCTTGCTGACAATGTCACTTGGCCGCATGCCATAAAATAATGGCAATAAGCGCATTAATGAAGTTTTACCTGCACCATTGGTTCCCTCTAACTGCGTGTGGCCGCTTAAATCAAGCTCATTAACTTGCCCCTTCCAAAAACTGTCAATGATGATAATACGCAGTAAAGAGTAGCCTTGTTGAGCCATGAACATTCCTCATATGAGCGATTTTTACGCCATTACAACGTAAAAAAGGGTAAGCCGGATAATTTATAAGGATTGAGCTATATTGTCGATAGCCAAGTCCTACTTGAACAGGTATTTGGCTAACTTTATTCCGTTATGCGGCTGCATAAAGGACTTATTTAAGCAATTTAGCGAACGGTGTAGAATTAATGATGCTTAACTCGTTACGCCACGGCACTAACACGAGACATCATAATAAGTCACTTTACTCCCCATAAACGCGCAGTGAAGTGACTTAAAACCCAGATTAATGATGAGTGCTTAGCCCCTAGTGTTTTAGTTCGTCAAGCACAGCAGCGCGACGCTTGGCAAAGTACTTATCCGTCTCAGCAATAATCACATGCCTTAAGCCAATTAACGCGATCAAGTTTGGGATCGCCATCAAGCCGTTGACTGTATCCGCTAACATCCAAATCAGATCTAACTGAATAAAAGCACCTACGGCAATCAAGCTTAAAAAGGTCAACTGATATAGTTTCACGCCTTTTTCACCCAAATAGTGACCCGTGAGGTAATACCAACAGCGTTCACCATAATAATTCCAGCCCAAAATAGTGGTAAAGGCAAAACAAACCAGTGCGATAGTCACCACGTATTGGCCAATAATAGCTGAGCCACCAGCGGCAAATGCGGCACTGGTCATTGCTGCTCCGGCAGTGTCGCCACTCCACACTCCGGTGATAATTAACACCAGCCCAGTCATAGTACAGATTAAAATAGTATCGAAAAATGTCCCCGTCATGCTCACCATGCCCTGCTCAACAGGTTCATTGGTTCTAGCGGCGGCCGCCGCTATAGGTGCGCTACCTAAACCCGATTCATTTGAAAATACCCCTCGAGCGATACCTATTTGCAGCGCCTGCGCCACTGTGGCCCCTAAAAAGCCACCGGCGGCTGAAATTGGGGTAAAAGCCGAGTGCAGCACAAGTTGCAGTGCAGGCAGTATTTGATCGGCAAACATCACTAAAATCCACAGGCAAGCAAACACATAACCTAACGCCATTGTCGGTACGACCTTTTGCGCCACATTGGCGATGCGCTTAACCCCGCCTAATGTCACTGCAGCCACCATTAAGGTCAGCACAATGGCCGTTACCCACGCCGGGACATCAAAGGCGATAGTCATGGCATCACTAATGGCATTCACTTGGGCAAAGGTACCGATCCCAAAGAATGCTACACCGACACCAAATACGGCAAAAATTTTCGCCAGCCATTTAAGGCCGAGTCCGCGTTCAATGTAATACATAGGCCCGCCCGCAATGTTGCCACGGGCGTCGGTGGTACGATATTTTACTGCCAACATACACTCGGCGTATTTAGTCGCCATGCCAAAAAAGGCGGCGAGCCACATCCAAAAAAGCGCCCCTGGCCCCCCAATTTTAATCGCGGTAGCAACGCCGACAATGTTGCCGGTACCTATGGTGGCCGACAGTGCAGTACAAAGCGCAGCAAAAGAGGTTAAGTCGCCTTTGCCTGTAGCGGGTTTAAACAGCAAACTCAGGGCTAGCGGGAGTTTAAAGACTTGAATAAGTTTAAGTCTAATCGTGAGATAAAGACCGGTTCCGACCAGTAGGCAAAGGGTAACAGGCCCCCAAACAATGGCGTTGATATCGGCTAGTAGTGCGTGGTAATTCATGGTGTTCCTCGAATATTAAACAGCGTAACTTGGTATAAAGTTATTAATAATCGGAGGAGAAAAGAAATGGCTGGTGTTGGCCGCTGTTGATCGCAGCGAGCGGTTTATCTAACCCAATAAAAGGCAGAAAAGGCGCAGCAGCAAACGACAGTGACTAATATCGGGTTGATAATAGCTAACACAGTCATCCTCTCCTCTGTCCTTTTGCCTGAGCGTTTCGCGCTAACAATGTTCTGTTAGCACTTTCGCCTTCGGCGCTGTGTGGCAAATAAAGCTTGCAACGCTTATCTGTTCACAGTCTCTCCAGAGGCTCGTCCAGTAACAGTCCTCACCACAATGTGGCACCTGAAAGAGTCCTTAATTTGAGCGCTACGCTATACATTAATATAGTGAAGTAGGGCTCGAAACTAAGTTGCCTCGTCGGTGTAGGTATACCAATTCCATTGAATAGTTGCTCTGAATTGAGCACATATTTATTGGAAGTGGTATTTATCCCTACTCTCCTGCTACCTTCATCCGAACGGATCCACTAATAACCGCATCTAAACACGATCAATAGGGTTAAATAGAATGCGTTATCTCACCGCTAGCCTCAAGTGAGCTAACTCACACTTTAATCACTAAAAAGCCCGCAATCAATTGGCTGCTGATTTAATCAGCAGCCTAAAACAAAAAACCGACTAATCGCTAGTGCGATCAATCGGTCTGAATGCTATGCCCGATAACGGGCCTGTTTTTCTAAGCGCTATAGCTGATTCGGCGCTCTTCGTATTTATCAAACATCTGCTGTGCTTGGTCATCAACGTATGGGCGTAGGCCGCTCATCACCAATGTCTTAATTCCGGTGCCTACCAAAGTGTCACCACTGTGGAGCTCAAACGTTAATGTGACATCGCCACGCTTACCTTGGATCTGTAAATCTTCCTTCACTAACGTGAGCTCAACTTCGGTAAAGTCGAGCGTGGTTAAATCAAAAGACATGCTTTCATAAATAACTAGCGGCCTTGCGGGGTTGATCATCATTTGGCGCTGTTTCATCATCGGCACCAAAATATGCATAAAGTTAAGGCCTGAAAATGCGACATATTTACGAATAAATGATTCAATCTGAACATCACAATGTCTAACATCACCGCTGCGATGTACGTTTAAATAGCACTTTTCTTTGTCATCGTGAATATCGAAATCTTCATCTACGGTAACGGGAAACTGTAGCTTTACACCTTCACCAACCATGCCGGCAAAATTAAACGTCATTTTTTGGCTAAGACCGTATTCATTCAATACCAGAGAGAAAAGCAGATCGCCTGGTACACAAAAGCGCTTTGCGGCAACGTCATGAATAGGATTGAAATCTTGTGCAACGCTTTTAGCAAACTCACTAGCCTGTTCAGGAGCGATTAAAATAGACTGGTTTGTTTTTTTAAAGAAAGAACTTAGAAACATAATCACTCAACAATCTTGTTAGCCTGTAAAATGGGCAAGCATTGTATACCACGATCAAAAATTGACTCACCCGATGACTTAGCATGATGGCCCCACACCCCCAATTAGTCTAGGTTTTAACACGTTTATATCACCATAAACGTTAACAAAAAATTCGCTACTTTAAGAATCTACAGCTCAAAACATCACTAAAACCTTACTTTTACTATGCCTTTGTTCCATCTGTTTAGCTTAAACCAAGCGTATCAATTTCACACATTGAGTAACGTAAAGAAAA
This sequence comes from Shewanella sp. GutDb-MelDb, assembly GCF_002836075.1. NCBI lineage: Bacteria > Pseudomonadati > Pseudomonadota > Gammaproteobacteria > Alteromonadales > Shewanellaceae > Shewanella > Shewanella sp. GutDb-MelDb. The sequence continues at coordinate 21,345 of NZ_PJBM01000251.1, forward strand.
GTGTAACAGCAAGCGCTCTCCACAACAAACACTCAAGCCACTGTTTTAATAGATATAAAATCAAACATTACAAATATCGAATACGGACCACTGATACAGTTTATTTACAAACCTTGATCTTAATCATAATTTGAATGAGAATAGTTTGCATTATGTTACTCAGTTGATAAACTCCTCACAAAATTTATAACCCGCTCTAACAAAGGGACCGAATGATGATGAAAAAAACGTTACTTGCTACTGCGCTAATTAGCATGTTTGCGGCTCAAGGGGCTTATGCTTCGGATGAAACTGCTGAACTACGTAAGATTATTGAACAACAGCAGAAAGTCTTACAAGATCTTGAAAGACGTCTTGATGAAACTGAGAAGCGCGTTGAAAAAACGGCTGATGTTGTTGAAGAGTCAGCTTCTGAATCTAAGAGTGCTACAACGATTGGTGGTTATGGTGAACTTCACTATAACAACATCACTAATAACAAAACTGGCAAAGATAAAAAAGAGTTCGACTTCCATCGTTTCGTGCTTTTTGTTGGCCATGAGTTCAATGACAGCACACGCTTTTTCTCTGAGCTAGAAGTTGAGCACTCAATCTCTGGTGAAGGACAAAATGGTGAAGTGGAGCTAGAGCAAGCTTACATTGAACATGACTTTAACGACATGTTTACCGGTAAAGCGGGTCTATTCCTAATGCCAGTCGGTATCATTAACGAAACTCACGAGCCACCAGCGTTTTACGGTGTTGAGCGTAATCCTGTTGAGAAAAATATCTTGCCAGCCACTTGGTGGGAAGCGGGTCTAAACCTAAACATTCAAGCAGCTCCAGGTCTTGCATTTGATGGTGCAGTGACCTCAGGCCTGTACGTTGATGAGTCATACAGTATTCGTGGCGGACGTCAAAAAGTGTCTAAAGCAAAAGCGGAAGACTTAGCTTATACCGCACGCATTAAGTACACCGCCGTACCGGGTCTAGAATTAGCCGCTACAGCTCAGTACCAGTCAGATCTAACTCAAGGCCGTGCTGGTGTTGAAACTGCATCAGCAACATTGTTAACGGCTCATGCTATCTACACTATCAAAGGTTTCACTGTTAAAGCACTATACGCTCAGTGGGATATCGATGGTCAAGAAGCAGAAACCTTAGGTCGTGATGATCAAAACGGTTACTACATTGAACCTTCATATCGTTTCAACGAAAGCTTTGGTGTGTTTGCTCGTTACAACGAGTATGACAACAATGCAGGCAACAGCGATGATACTAAAGTAGAGCAAACCAACGTGGGTATTAACTACTGGTTGCACGAAAACGTGGTATTTAAAGCCGACTATGAAAAAGTGGGTGGCGCTAAAGATGCTGACGGATTTAACTTAGGCGTTGGCTACCAGTTCTAATGTAAACTCAGCTAAAAATGAGTGCTCAAATTCGAGCACTCATACATTTACCACCACATGAGCTAGATCAACATGAAACTACCTCTCGTTATATTATCTGTCTTATTAAGCTGCTCATTGATGAGCGCTGCAGTAAATGCTAGAGGGACCTACCAAAAGCCAGAAGAGTTTATAAGCCAAGCCTTTAATGCTGAAGTGCCTAAAGCTAAAGTATTCTGGATTGACGAACCCGCTCAACAAGCAATTGAATCTATCCTCGCCCATAGCTATAAAAAAATGCGTCTACGCTACTGGCAGCAAGCTAATGAAAGCGTTTGGATTATGGATGAAATAGGCAAAGAATCCGCCATCACCGTCGCCATTCATGTCAAAGACAGTGCGATTGCCCAGACAAAAGTACTGGTTTATCGAGAAAGTCGCGGCGATGAAGTCAGGCATGACTTCTTTACTGATCAGTTTAAATCAGCCAAACTCAAGCAAGACTTGCAACTCGATACACATATCGATGGCATAACAGGCGCAACGTTATCCGTTCGAGCGTTAACAAAGTTATCTCGAATAGCCCTGTATCTAAACGACTATGTGATTAAAAAAGATAAAGAATGACGCGAAAACATCCAAGCTTAAGAGTAAAACTGTTACGACAATTACGCCCTTGGCACCGCAGAATAGGTATTTTTTCGACCTTATTCGTCATTTTCATGGCCGTTTCAGGCGTACTGATCAACCACAGTAATCACCTTTCCCTCGATACCGCTCAAGTAAAACAAAGCTGGCTGCTTGATTACTACGGCGTAAAAGCACCAAAAGACGTTAATCTTTATCAGCAAACGCCACACAAACTCATTAGTGCTGGTAACCAAGTTTGGCTTGATGAGCAATTAATTCTAGAAGCAAATGCATCCGTATTAGCAGTTGTCAGTTATAACGAGATGATTGTGGCTGTCGATAGTAGCCACCTCTACTTGCTTTCTCAGCAAGGTGAACTACTGGAAACCCAAGATAGCGCGACAGGTTTGCCCTCTCATATACAAGCACTTGGGTTGCAAGACAATCTGTGGCTAAAAACACCATCGGGACTGTTTGTCGCTGATAACGATCTTATTGATTGGTCACAATCTCAACCTCTTGCCGCTATTCCTTGGGTTAAGACCTTAAATAATACCGATAGCAATGACATAGCGGAGCAAATACGCGCCAGTCGCCTGCATTGGGAGCGGGTATTACTCGATCTACACAGTGGCCGTTTCTTCGGTGCGTTAGGCCCTTGGCTGATGGACTTAGTTGCCATCGCCCTTATTATCATGTCATTGACTGGCTGTTATATTTGGCTGCAGCAGAAACCAGTAAAAGTTAAGCGACGTAAAAAATAATTGGCAGTAACCCTGGATGAAAAGCAGCCAAGTACAAGCAGCCCTGCTGAAGTCCAATTTCAATTGGCCGTTATCTTAAGTAGAAAACCTTATACAGAGAGCTTTAAGCTAGAGCCTTGCAGATAAATATCTTATATGTGCTTCTTGACCGACTCACTCCACTAATCAGCTTTTTTGGCAACAACAAACCGCACACTACCTCGTTTTTCATGGCTATTTGAGCCAAGGTTGGATAGTAAATCAACGCAGAAATCTGAGTACTTGTCACCCAGTAGTTCACTCAGTTTTTGCATTCGGCTTAACCTTGCTGACCAGCCTTGAATAACATCTAGGCTCGCTGCGCCTGAAAAATTAAGCTCGGGATCGGTAACATTATTATCTACATGGATTATCTCAAATCCGGCTGCCAGCAACATACTCTGCATTTTGTCACCAAAATTAAAGTCATATAAGCCCGATTGATATGACGCTAACTCAAACTGCCGCACCCTTTCATAATAGAGACTGTCTTTACTTAGATTTCCAGAGATAAAGCAAGCGACATCTAATAAGGCTATCCAACCGTCAGGCGCTATTATTGAATGCAACTGCTTTAGATACTCTTCTGGGCGAGTTAAATAAGATAGTGAGTAGCTTGCCCAAATGCCGTTAACTAGCCCTAAAGACGAATAATCAACATTCAGAAAGTCACTATGAATGAAAGTTTCGTTATTGGTTTTGCTTGCCTGACAAAACTGTACAAACTCCTTATTGAGATCGATACCGACCACACGTTCGACCTGCTCTGAAAAGGTACGCGACACGTCTCCTACAGAACAACCAAGATCAACAACAGCATCACTCGACGTTAATGGTATGAAGTTCAGATATTGCGGCCAATCTCGCCATAATTGTTGTTTTTCGTATTCTTGAAAAAGGTTCAATAGCGACTCCGTAGACTTTGCTAAAACATAACCACACTACGCTATGTCATTATTAAAATTAACTGCCAATCAGCTTTTTCCACCACGGCAATGGCTCGCCGCAATTAGCGGCGGGTTGGTAACTCTCCCGCAATGCTGGTACACGCATGACATTGCCGCAATCAGCTTCTTTTGCCACTCCGGTATCACGTTCAAAGTATCCCTGTACCACGCCATCGACCGGCGCCATCCGCAAGCTCAGAGGTGGACGATTCTTCAAGAAAGCTTGGTATACCGCCATCGCGCCACTACTACCATAGAGATTAGTTTTTCCGTTATCATCTCGCCCCACCCAAATAGCTGCGACATTACGCTCATCAAAACCAGCAAACCAAGAGTCTCTGGAATCATTACTGGTACCGGTTTTACCCGCGAGAGTGGTACGCGGAAAAGCATTGCCTAAACGTTTAGCGGTGCCAGCTTCTACCACTTGAGTCATCGCATATTTAACCAAGTAGTTACTCGCTGCTGGAATAGCTTGAGTGGCGTTAGGTCTTGATGCTACCAGCGGCTGGTTGTTAGCATCCAATACCGTGGTCACTGAATTTAGATGGCGATAGCGACCATTATCAGCGATGGTTTGAAAGACTTGCGCCACCATTAAGGGCGAACCATTAACCGCACCGAGTAACATTGACGGATACTCTGGGATCTTATCTTTCCAACCAGCGCGATCGAGCGTCGTTGCAACGCCTGCCACACCTATTGCCATACCAAGATTAACCGTGGGTACGTTCATCGACTTTTTAAAGGCTGTCAGCAAAGGCACTTGACCGCGGAATTTTTTATCCACATTTTGTGGTGACCAGGTTTTGCCTTGACCATTTTTAAGGGTAATTGCCTGATCCTTTAGTGGAGTGGCAAGTGTGTATTTATCGGGTTGATTGAGGGCGGTGGCGTAAACAAACGGCTTGATTAAAGAGCCTATTGGTCGACGGATCTCAACGGCGCGGTTAAAGCCCTGGTAACTCGGCACTTTATCGCCAACCATGGCGGCAATACCGGCGGAATATTTATCAGTAAGCACCATGCCGACCTGTAAGGACTTGTTGTTTTTACCTAGCTGTTCAAGGGTTTGTTTAACCGCTTTTTCAGCGGCTTCCTGCGCCATAGGATCCAGGGTGGTATACACCTTAATCCCTGATTGTTGTAACAGTGCATCACCATATCGCGTTGCTAATTCATGCCTAACCACAGCAAAAAATGCCGGCAGTTTTTGGTGCACTGGTTTATTTGATTTTCTCAAGCCTAATGGCGATTCAACCGCGGCCTCATACTGCGTCACATTAAGTTCACCCGCCTCCATTAACAAGCGCAATACCAAATCACGTCGTTTCTGTGCCCGCTCGGGATAACGCCAAGGGTTATAGTAGGATGGTCCTTTAATCACTGCGACTAAAAAGGCTTGTTGTGGCATTGTCAGCTCAGCGATTGGGCGGCCGAAATAGAATTGCGATGCCAGCCCCATACCGTGTACTCCACGAGACTTATCTTGTCCCATGTAGACTTCATTGAGGTAAGCCTCGAGTATTTCATCTTTTTGATAGCGAAAATCGATAATAATCGCCATGAGTGCTTCGCGCAGTTTACGGATAATCGAACGCTCGCTCGACAGGAAGAAGTTCTTCGCTAGTTGCTGAGTGAGAGTTGAGCCCCCCTGTACCGTTCGTCCAGCACTAATATTGACCATAGCAGCACGTACAATCGCAAACGGATTGACGCCGTGATGTTCATAAAAACTGCGATCTTCAACCAAGATAAGTGCATCGATAATCGAATGTGGCATCTTTGCCTTTGTCACAAATAACCGGTCTTCGCCATCACCGGTGATCATTCGGTCCAATAAAACCGGCTCTAGGTGAAACACGGCTAAATGGCGTTTGTCGCTACTTCTCGTCACCGAGCTCACACCATTCGAGTCAAAGGTGAGCATCACTCTTTGTTCTGCTTGATCACCTTGAGGATGTAAGAAAGGTCGGCGCCAAAGATCAATTTTGGTTTTAGAGGCGGAGAATTCACCCACTTGACGCGGATTAGCCACTTTACGGTAACCGAGTAACTTAAGCTCAGACATCAGTTGACCATGACTCACGGCCGCTCCAGGATACAATGCCATCGAGCGACTAAACACTTGCGCCGGTAGGTGCCACTTTTGTCCTTCAAATTTACGTGCAATAATTTGATCTAAATAGATGCCATAAGCTGCAACAGCCACCGCGCCAATGACTGCTAGTTTCCAACTGATAGACCACAATTTACGGCCCCAAGTGGTTTTATTCGATGATGGTTTTTTGGGTGTTGCCTTTGTCGATTTTTTAGCGCCTTTAGCAGCTGAAACTCGTTTAACCGGCGCTCGTTTTGGCGCTTTTTTCGGTGTAACTTTTGGTTTAGGTGTGGCTTTATCTGTCATGACGGTTCCGCGGCCTAGCTCTAGATGATTTAGAGCTGCAGGTCTTTATGGGTAAATATACTCGGTTGCATTATGGCGAGGGCATCTGGCCAAAAAGACTTGGCAACAAATGATTGAATTACGCTATACCCTCTTACTCACATTCATCTCAAATGCAAAATATCACAATAAGCTGGCAACCAAGAAAATGAAAAAATGAGACTGGATTCTACTATATCTTCGGCACAAGAGCATGCGATACCCATTCCATTAGATACGTTTTTATGGGTTTTACGGGAGTAACTCTTGCTTTATAAAATCTAAAAACACTCTTATTTTGGGTGAAACAAATTCTCGGTTTTGATAAATGGCATAAGTTGAGGTTAACTTTTCTGATGGGCTAAAAGTCAGTGAAGGCATGATGACCGATAATTTTCCCTGCTTAACATCTTCTTTAACCGCCCAGCGTGGGATAAGCGCGATACCGGAATCATTGATGATCAGTTGCTTTTGACCATTAACAGAGTTTATCGTGATGCGATTAGACAAGGGGATTGGCTGTGCGGCATCGCCTAACAGATACCACTCTTTCCAACCCGCGAATCCATAGCATAAACACGTATGATCTATTAATTCATTTGATGACAGAGGTACGCCGTATTTTTTCAAGTAGATCGGGCTGGCACAAAGTATAAAATTATTATCCTGCAGATGTGTCGCAACCAGATTAGAGTCATGCAGCAGTCCGCTTCTAACCGCGATATCGATATTTTCATCGACCATATCCACTACACGTTCAGTGAGCTCAAGCTCCAACTTTATTTCCGGGTATTTTTCCATAAACCTAGTGACTAGCGGTAAGATCACCATTTCACCAAATCCAACGGTCAAACTCACTCGAAGAACACCCCGAGGTTTATCCTGCAAATCGCTAACGGCTCTTTTCGCCGAGTCAATCTCAGAAATTATTCTTTGGGAATATTCGAAGTATTTCCTTCCGGCCTCCGTTAGCCCCAAATTTCGTGTATTTCGGTTTAATAATCTCACCCCCAGTTCTTTTTCCAGTACGGCTATTTGTCTCGATATGGAAGAAGGCTGAATATCATAAAAATTGCTCGCGGCTGAAATACTTCCTAATTCGGCTACCGTATTGAAATAATGAATTCTGGTGAGTTGACTCATTTGTTAATAGCCTTTTAGACAAAACTAAATTTACTTTAGCTATATGGTAAACCTTTTTAATCAAAAAATAGTAGCGACATTCAATTTAATCGGCGGCGTAAAAAATGCGAACATCGATGATCAATGCCACGAGGGGGGCTGTTTTAAAAAAGTAGAACTTGGCAGAACAGATCCGCCAAGTTACTTATTTCAAGCCGCTTGATTAATCCGCTAATTTGCTAAACAACTGGTTAAACTTGTTTAACCCCTCATAGATCAACTCGTCAGATATGGTCAAAGCAGGCAAAAAGCGGATCACGTTGCCATAAAATCCGCAGGCTAGCAGGATCAACCCATGCTCTGCAGCCTTGGCAATAATCGCTTGCGTCAGCGCAGGGTTAGGCTGTTCACTGTCAGCATTGCTCACCAACTCGATGGCAATCATAGCGCCTTGATTTCGTACTTCACCAATCAAATGCGAATAGCTTGATTGCAGTAACGTTAGCTGTTCATTAAAAATTTGGCCTATCTGATCTGCGCGCTGAACCAGCTTTTCCTCTGCAATGATCTCAAGCACAGCAAGTGCTGCAACGCAGCCAACTGGAGAGCCACCGTAAGTGCCACCAAGACCGCCAGGTAAAGGAGCATCCATGATCTCACTCTTACCAACAACCGCAGCAATAGGAAAACCACCCGCGATGCCTTTGGCCATGGTGATCAAGTCGGGTTCGACATCGGCATGTTCAAAACTGAACATTTTACCGGTACGGCCAAAGCCCGTTTGGATCTCATCGGCAATCAGCACGATGCCATGTTGATCGCACAAACTGCGTAATGCCTGCAAAAATGCTACAGGGGCGATATAAAAACCACCTTCGCCTTGAACTGGCTCGACAATAATCGCCGCTACATCGCTTGGCGCAATATCGACTTTAAACAAGTTATCTAACGCTTTTAGTGACTCTTTAACCGACACATCATGATAAGCCATTGGAAAAGGCGCATGGTAAATATCACCAGGAAACGGACCAAATAGATGTTTATAAGGGCTTATTTTACCCGTCAACGCCATGGTTAAATTAGTCCGCCCATGAAAGCCACCATTAAAGGCAATGACGCCACGGCGGCCAGTATGGGCTCTGGCTATTTTGACGCAGTTTTCAACCGCCTCCGCCCCCGTGGTGACAAATATGGCTTTTTTGTCACTATCACCTGGCGCTAGCTCTGTTAATTTCTCAGCCAGCTCAACAGCGGATTCATAGGGGTTAATCATTACACAGGTGTGGCTAAACTTATCAAGCTGCGCTTTAACTGCAGCCACCACTTTAGGGTGACTATGACCCGTATTACAAACAGCAATACCGGTACCGAAATCAATATAGCGATGACCTTCAACGTCCCAAAGCTCAGCATTCAGTGCCTTGTCCACATAAACGGGGTAGACATTGCCTTGACCACGGGCGATAACCTTCACTTTTCTATCTTGTAAGCTGCTGTTTGTCATTACTACTATCCTATTATCGAAACTGCCTGTACTAGAGGTCTAACCCACCCATGCACGGATATTTGATTTCCATCATTAACGATCTAAGCCGTTAGCGGTCTAATCCACCCATGCACAGATATTCGATTTCCATCATTAACGATCTAAGCCGTTAGCGGTCTAAGCCACCCATGCACAGATATTTGATTTCCATCATTAACGATCTAAGCCGTTAGCGGTCTAAGCCACCCATGCACAGATATTTGATTTCCATATAATCATCCAGGCCATATTTAGAACCTTCGCGACCATTTCCCGATTGCTTAACACCACCAAACGGCGCCGCTGCATTTGAGATAATCCCTTCGTTTACACCGACCATGCCGTACTCCAATGCTTCACCGACGCGCCATACTCGGCCAATGTCTCTGGAATAGAAGTACGCCGCTAAGCCGTACTCAGTGTCATTGGCCAATTTAATAGCCTCTTCTTCGGTATCGAAGGTGATAATGGGGGCTACTGGTCCGAAAATTTCATTACTTGCCAATGGCATATCATTGGTCACATCCGTTAAAATAGTCGGCTCATAGAAGTTATTACCTGCAGCGCCATGCTTGCCTCCAGCAATGAGTTTGGCACCCGCCGCGATAGTTTCTTGCACCAGTTGATGTACGCCAGCCAGCGCTTGTGATGTGATCATCGGGCCTAAATTGACGCCCTCAGTAAATCCATCCCCCATCTTAAGCTCAGCCACTGCACAGGCAAACTTATCGGTAAACTCTTGGGCTATGCCCTTTTGCAGTAAAATACGATTGGTGCACACACAGGTTTGTCCAGCATTTCGATATTTAGAGATCATTGCCCCCTGCACCGCCGCATCAATATCGGCGTCATCAAACACAATAAAGGGCGCATTTCCACCTAGCTCCATAGAGATTTTTTTCACTGTGCTAGCAGCTTGGGTCATCAGTATCTTACCCACGGCAGTCGATCCCGTGAAGGTAAACTTGGCGACATCAGGGTGCTGAGTCAGCACTTTACCCATGCCAACAGCGTCTTCACCCACAACCACATTCAATACCCCTGCAGGCACACCAGCACGCTGTGCAAGTTCTGCCATCGCCAGCGCCGATAAAGGCGTAATAGGTGATGGGCGCACTACAAAAGTGCATCCTGCAGCCAGCGCCGCCGCCGCTTTACGAGCAATCATGGCATTGGGGAAATTCCAAGGTGTAATAGAGGCCACGACGCCAACGGGCTGCTTAATCACTATGATGCGCTTATCACCCGCGGGTCCAGGAATCGTATCGCCATAGACACGTTTACCCTCTTCCGCAAACCAATCAATAAAGGCGGCACCATAGGCGATTTCACCTTTGGCTTCGGCTAAAGGCTTGCCTTGCTCCAACGTCAAGATTCGACCGAGATCATCTTGGCTTTCCATCATCAGATTAAACCAACGACGCATAATAACCGCGCGTTCATTGGCTGACTTCTTAGACCAAGCAGGTAGCGCTTTTTTAGCGGCTAATACCGCTGCTTTAGTTTCTTCGATGCCAGCATTACTGACTTGTGCCACAACTTGGTCATTGGCAGGGTTGATAACATCAAAACGCGTAGCCCCTTCAATCCATTGACCGTCAATGTATGAGCTGAGCTTAACTAATCCAGAATCGTTAACTTGTTGCATAATCACTCCAGCGGGCTGTTTCATCTGATGGTGGCACCCGTTTGTTCATTAAAAATGAAACGGATACTAAAAATTCATATTGCTATTGAATAGCAAAATGAACTCAGGTTAAATACAAAACAATAAACCTTATGTTTTACAGCTATCAAACATTATATTTCTGTAGGTGATCATTTGATTAAGACGACGCATAAAAGCTCCATCATTCCAAAAGCGGTGACTGAATATGATCTACGTTTGCTGCGTATTTTCAGAACCGTGGTTGAGAACGGCGGTTTTTCAGCATCGGAAGTTGAACTTGGTGTGACCCGCTCAACCATTAGCGTGCATATGTCAAACCTAGAAAGTCGCATGAAGCTTAAATTATGCAGTCGAGGCCGCGGGGGGTTTGCATTAACGGAAGACGGTCAGGCGGTATATCATGCCTGCATCGAGCTATTTGATTCGCTGAATGATTTTTCAAGGCTCATTAATGGCTTAGGAGAAGAGTTAAGTGGTGAGCTCATTATATTATGTGCCGACCAACTCGATTCTCGCATGCAGATTAAGTTAGCCGAAGTGGTGAGAAGGATCCATACCACCCAACCTCAATTGCACCTTGTACTCGACAATGAAGCGCTTAAACATATTGAAAAATGCCTACTTAAAGAAAAAGCCCATATCGGTTTACTGCCCAGTTATCAGCAGGTCGAAGGGCTAGATTACCAAACGATTTACAACGAACCTATGTACCTTTGTTGCAGCGACTCTCATCCATTTTTCCAACTTAGTGACACCGAGATCAGCGCTGAAATGTTGGCGTTAACCCCCGCAGTTCACCCCGGGATTGATATTGATTTGGAGGGTAAAGAGCAATTAAAACGGTTAAATTTATCAGCCAAGGCTTATCAGTTTGATACCCGTAAAACCTTAATACTCTCTGGCTGCTATATCGGCTATCTGCCACTCAGTTACATAAAACAAGAGTTAGCAGCCAACCAACTGAAGATTATTCACCGCAGCAGCGCCCGTTATCAGTTCAGCTTATCGATGGTGTCCAAGCACAATCCACGAGAGACCAGTAAAATCGAGCTATTAAAAACAGTGTTTAATGAAGTCTTTAGCCAAGAGGGTTAGAAGTCTTTAACCAAGAGAGTTAGGGGCCTTTAACCAAGAGAGTTAAAGGTTATTCGGCGGCGAATTTTTTCTTCTCGATGCAGGGTTTGATGATTGTTAGATACTGTTTTTGGAGAGTTGCTAAACACGTTTTTCAACAAAAGTGCGTTAGAGCATTAGTTCTAGTTAACCTGACATTGATTAGAAAAAGTAACTTAGTTTATGTTAAGTCCCTAATCTGCAGGCCCCTTCTGTATCGTGCAAAATACAAAAACTGACCCCAAAGTACTTGCTCAACTCTCAATTGTTACTTTTATTCTTTCAACTAGAAAGTCTACTGCCGCTTTTACTTTTGGAACTAAGTAGCGCTGTTTTTGATACAACAGATAAACGGCCATATCAGCATTTTGATTGATAGCTAACTCATGCTCAAACTTAAGTTCATGTAATTCTCCAGACTCTAGATATGGCGCTAACGCCCATCGAGTAGACATTAAAATACCCTCACCGTTACAGGCTTTTTTTGCCAACCAAGGTCCGTTATTTGAAATCGCGACCGCTGGCCCTGAAACATCATGCCATTGACCGTTCATATGACATAACCAAGGCGTTGGCCCTGATGGCGCTTTAAAGTAAAGGCCATTATGTTGCTTTAATTCCATCGCATTATTAGGCACTCCGTACTTCTCTAAATAACTTGGTGAAGCGACAGGAATAAAACCATTGTCCATGAGTCTTATCGCTAACACTCGTTCATTTGGAGCGTAACCACCGCGAATAGCAATATCCACATCGTCACGTCCAAGTGTCGATAGCTCGTCACTTAAACTGACATCTAATACAATTTCAGGATATAACTCACTGAATTCATCTAACAAAGGAAGCAATATCTTGTCACCAAAACCCACCATCGAACTGATACGTAAACGCCCCATCGGCGTTGTTTGGTAACACCGAACCGTTTCATTGCTTTGTTCTAGTTGATTCAATATTTGTTGGACATCGTTATAATAAATTTGCCCCACCTCTGTCAGTTTCACGATTCGAGTCGAACGCTTTAACAGTGTCGCTCCTAGACTCTTTTCGAGATCAGCAACTCGTCTCGACAACGAAGATGGCGGCACATTGAAAGTGCTTGCAGCCTTGGTAAAGCTACCCGTTTCGACGACTTTACTGAAATAGCGTATTGCACGTAGATGATCCAACAGGCTTCTCCATTAAATGAATATCTGAGTATTTAATTATTACCGCTCATTATTGTCTTTAAAGCAATAGTGATTGGTATTTCCCCATATATATAACCTGATTAAAACAAGTAATAATAGGTTTAACTTAAACATTGCAACCATGACCTTGTTGCAGCGTGATAAAGACTGGACGTTAATTGCGCTTTGCTGGCAAAAGAAACCACCTTTACGTTTATGACGGAAACTTATTTATGATGACTTTGCACGGTTTTGCCGCTAGCAACTATTACAACCTAGTGAAACATGTACTGCTACACAAAGAACTGCCGTTTGAAGAAAACCTGATTTACGGTGGTAGTGATGAGTTAATGGCAATCAGTCCTGCCGGCAAGGTTCCTGTAGTCACAACGTCTGAAGGCCTTCATATTTCAGAGTCGAGTGTGATTTGTGACTTTATTGAAGAGACGTACCCTGTCAGCCCTCTCTACCCTGTAAATGCCACAGAACGTGCGGTTGTGCGTCAAATAATGAAAATAGCAGAGCTTTATTTTGAACTGCCAAGCAGACGACTAATACCTTATGCGTTGTCAGGCACGGCAGCACCTGACGCAGTTAAGGTTGAAGTTCGCCAAGTATTAAACCGTGGAATTACGGCCTTAAGTCGCTTGTGCCAGTTTTCACCTTGGATAGCAGGTGAACAATTCACCATGGCTGACATCTACGTTTATTACGTAAACACCATCGTTAGCGCCTTTGGCTCTAGCCAACTTGATTGGGACATACTTGCAGAGGTTCCTGGAATGAAAGAGTGGAACACCTCAATGAGTCAGTCCGCCATTGCCCAAAGCGTAGAGGAAGATCGCCTAGCAAACATGCCCGAGTTTCTCCAAAAGGTAAAAGCTCAGTTTCAAGCAGCAAATGCACAATAGTGCTTAGCGATAAAAACAACCAATACTAAAATATTGACTTAAATTAATTACGAACAAATTACGGCCAATACAATCACGTTATTGGTTCAACTAATTTAGTTATTTGCAGGAGCAAAACGGCATGAAAGATACCAACATTCAACTGACTTCAACAATCAGCCAAGATAATAAATTAACACTGGCTTTAAAAGACATCGACATGCCACAACCTTCTGCCGATGAAGTGGTTATTCGCATTGAAGCAGCACCATTGAACCCGTCAGATTTAGCCGTTTTGTTCAGCGCTGCTGATATGACAACAGCGACACAATCAGGCTCTGAGCAAAGCCCTGTCATTACAGCTGATGTTCCCGCTAAATTCATGCCTGCGGTTAAAACCCGTGTGGGTAAAGCAACTCCAGTTGGCAATGAAGGTGCTGGAACTGTAGTTGCAGCAGGTTCATCACCTGCGGCACAAGCATTAATGGGTAAGACTGTTGCAGTGATTGGTGGTGGGACTTATCGTCAATTTATATGCGCTAATGTGCAAAGCTGTTTAGAGTTAAAAGAAGGCACTACGGCTAAAGAAGGCGCATCTTCTTTTGTTAACCCGCTTACCGCATTAGCGATGGTTGAAACCATGCGAGCTGAAGGCCATAAGGCCATCATTCATGCGGCAGCAGCGTCTAACCTTGGTCAAATGTTAAACCGTATTTGTATTGCCGATGGCGTCGATTTAATTAACATCGTACGTAAAGCAGAACAAGAAACGCTGTTGCGTGATATGGGCGCAAAATATGTTGTTAACTCAAGTAGTGATACCTTTCTTGCTGACTTAACCGCGGCAATTATTGAAACGGGTGCAACAATTGCGTTTGACCCCATTGGTGGCGGTCAATTAACCAGTGACATTCTTAACTGTATGGAAGTTGCTGCTGCACGTGATATGACAGAGCACAGCGTATATGGCTCAGACATTTTCAAACAAGTTTACATCTATGGCGCATTAGACCGTAGACCTATTACGCTAAATCATAACTTCGGTTTTGCATGGGGTATCAATGGATTCTTGTTATTCAATGCACTCGGTAAACTAGGAACTAAAACGGTGATTGCGATGCGTCAACGCGTTGCAGAAGAGATCAGCACCACTTTTGCTAGCCACTACACACATGAAGTGTCATTAGCAGAAGTATTAAAATTACAATCGATAGCGTCTTATTCTAAACAAGCGACAGGTGAGAAGTACTTAATTACACCTCAAGGATAATCACGCACTAACTGATTGAATAAAAGCAGAGGACGATTATAGGACTCTGCTTTTTATTTGGTAAGCCCTCTTTTCAGAGCACGACACCGATTAGAAAAAGTAGTTGAAATGCCTAGAATTGAAATGTGATGAGCTAAGACTCTAACTTGGAAAGGGGCATAAATGCGTTAGCTGCTGACCAAAGTGGCTCCTATGAACTGCGGTCTGCGTATGTACAGACGCAGCTGAGGTTCGCTGCAGCTCTTTATAAAAGAGAGGGTCCCTGAGGCTCAACGAAAACATTTAACCTCCATGGACGGAGGGAATACCAAATCCTGTATGGAACAGAATACGCCCTGTTTCCGAAGCCCTCGGCCGCATCTACACTGAGTTTGAAAAGCACAACAGTTCACCATTTGAGTTCTCAATTTAAGAATAAACAAATCACCGCGCCGCAAAACTATCAGAAAACATTGATTCCCCATCGAAGTTGCCGAGGTCATTGAAGATAATCACGTGATTGAGGCATGAATGCCGAGATAGCCTTAGGTGAGCCATGGATAGCGAATATGAGGCGATAGGGGTTTTCGAAAATGACGGAGGATAAACAACTTCGTCGGGGCGGCACGGGACTTCTTTTGTAAGAATTAGGCAAGAGGGGATTGCTGTTGATCCCCTTTTGCCCGAGTGTGAGCTGGAAGCTCACGACCTTTATCAAACGAAGTTTGATTACTTCTGTCTTTGATGTAGGCAAAACGTTCTCGGCCGCGAAGCCGCAGTTTTATCGTTATCAAACAACACTGAGTTAGAAATTGACACTAGAAATACCGATCACTCGCTCAAAAGCCATAAAAGCCAAAATTACTTTTGGGCGAACGTCTTCTTCTTGGTAAATTTAGTCGGCTGAGTATTAGCCGGATCATCTGGCCATAGATGCCTAGGATAACGCCCTTTCATCTCTTTTTTGACATGTTCATAAGGCCCTTGCCAAAAACTGGCAAGATCAGCTGTTAACGCCAAAGGTCTACGTGCTGGAGACAATAGCTCCATAGTGACCACTAACTTGCCCTGCGCCAGTTTAGGACTTTCCTGCATACCTAAGGCCTCTTGTAGCCTAACACTGAGTCGCCCACGTCCGTCGCTGTCGTATTCAATCTTGGCATGGGTACCTGTCGCCATAAGCCACTTGGTCGGCAATAAAGTCTCAAGGTGCTTTTGAGTAGCCCACGGCATTTGGTTTAGCAGTAGCGTGTAGCAATCGACTTGCTGCAATTGCGTCAAATTGCGCACATCATCTAAATAGGGTTTAAGCCAGTCATCTAACTGAACGATTAACGTATCATCATCAAGTAATGGCCACTCGTGCGACGTATCCAAATTAGCGGCGATAGCCACTCGATAGCGTAACTGCTCAATGCGCTCATCAAACTTAAGTAAGCCAAGACCGTTAAGGCTGATTTGTTCCACAATAGCGTTTTTAATAAGCCGCTTGTCGAGATTTTTTATCGGCGTTTTACTCAGTAAAATTTGTCCCACTTTTCGCTGTGTTTCAGCAAAGAATCGGCCTTTACTGTCATCCCAACCACAATATTCTATGGTTTCAACTAAACCTGACAGTTGGCCTGCCAATAATTGTTCATTCAACGCGCTAGCGAGATACACTTTACCGTGGCTGCGGCCTTCAGTTTCTTGAAAGTCTGCAATCACTAACCAAGCTTGCCCAGAGAGTGCATCATCAGCGGCCAATTCAACGCCTGAACCGCTTGCAAGTTGGTAACCACTCACTCCGCGCCTACAGGCTACTCTGTCTGGGTAGGCGAACGCCAACAGCAGTGAAATATCATCACTCGCTGCCTGTCGTGCCACAGTCGTTAGCGTGTGGTTTGATCCTACAGAAAGACCCAAAGTTTTGAGCCATTGGCGGATCTGCTTTGCAGATTCAGAAGCTAATGCTTCGGCAAAATAATGGCTAATATCACAGCCTTTGCGACTGCGACCTCTAGACTCTAATGTGCCCGCAATAATGCATGCCAATATTGCTAAATCATCGTCACCATTTTGCACTGATAAGCTTTTAGCCTTCAACAACATATGCGCTAAACGCGGCTGGCAGCCCAACTCGTAAGCGGCCCTGCCATGAGCGGTTATAACGCGTTTGCTGTCTACCATTTCAAGGGAAGTGAGTAACTGCCAACTAATATTCTCATTAGCCTTGGATGGCAGTGTCAGCATGGGGAGTTCTTTTAGGGACTTAACGCCCCAATAGGCGCCATCAAGCACCATCGAGATTAGGTCGGTGTGGACGATCTCGGGTTCATCGGCTTGGATCAGCCTGCCGTGCTCCTCTTGGCTCCAGAGTCGAGTACTAAAACCTGCCATTAAACGTCCTGCACGGCCACTACGTTGCGCAGCAGAGGCCTGACTGATCCGCTTAAGCGACAGTCTTGTGCCGCCCGTTCTAGGGTTAAAACTGGCTTGCCGTTTATAACCAGAATCGACAACTTGTGTTATGCCTTCAATGGTCAAACTCGATTCGGCAACGTTGGTGGCCAGTACCACTTTACGTATCCCTGAGGCTGGCGGTGCAATCGCCAGATCTTGCACCTTGGCAGGCAAGCTGCCATATAAAGGACAGATGCTAAATTTAATCGGGTCCAAACGAGGCGTGAGCAGATTTTGTAATCTTCTGATCTCACCTTGCCCTGGTAAAAATGCCAGTAAAGAACCTGTCGTTTGCGACGCTAACGCCTCAAGGATCACTTTGGCCATATGATCTAGCCATAAAGATTGTACTGGCGCGGCGCGATAGCTTTGCTCGACCGGAAAACTGCGGCCTTCACTGCTCAGCGTGGTGGCATCAGGCATGAGCTTAGCAAGTGGTAACCCCGACAAGGTTGCTGACATCGCCAATATTTTTAAGTCTTCGCGAAAACTCGATTGGATCTCCAACGCCAGCGCCAAGCCGAGATCTGTGGTGAGATGACGTTCGTGGATCTCATCGAAAATAACCAATGCGATCCCAGTGAGCTCAGGGTCACGCTGGATCATCCGAGTGAGCACGCCTTCTGTGACGATTTCTAAACGAGTATCACGGCTAATCTTTGACTCACCTCGTACCCGATAACCCACTTCACCGCCCAGCGTGCAGCCACGCTTGAGCGCTATAAACTGGGCGACATTACGCGCCGCGACTCTGCGCGGCTCTAGCATTAAAATCTTGCCGTCAATTTCATCCCAATCTAGCATCGCTAGCGGCAGTGCTGTTGATTTACCCGCACCTGTCGGCGCCTCAAGTATAATTTGATTACACTGATTAAAGGCGGATCTGATTGGTTGTAGTAACGTTTGAATGGGTAATGAAGTCACAGGGTTCTTTTCGTTATGCGGCTCAATATGACACTTTAAATCATGGCATATTGAAGTAATAATTATCCCGCAGTGTACGCTAAAAGCCTCTGCAGGCTAAACTACCCATAGATCTTTTCTCTCAACAAAACACAGCGGATCTAAAAAATGGCAGATAAAAGAGTATTTTTAGGCTTCTCATTGACGCCGAAACAAGCTCAGTATATTGAAGCGATACAGCAGCAACTGCCGATAAGCATTAGATTGGTGCCTCGTGACAACTTGCACATGACCTTGGCTTTTTTAGGCCAAGCCAGCAATAAAACCATTGATGCACTGATCTTAAGAGTTGACGCCCTCAACAAACCTTGTTTTAAAGTTACACTCGATCTTATTGAGCATTGGCAAAAGCCCAAAATACTTTGCCTTAAAGGAACTGCATCTGATCCTAATCTAATGGCGCTGGCTAAGACAGCGCAATTGATTGCTCAGCAGCACGGCCTTCATCAAAGTGAACATCACTATAATCCACATATAACACTGGCTAGAAAAGCAAAAGTCATGGTCAATGATGTTACGTTTCAACCGATATTATTACAGCCAACGGTACTGCACCTTTTTGAATCGTTTGCGGGTACAAATGGCGTTGAATATCCGATACTGCATTCTTGGTCACTGAGCGATATCAATTCTATTAAATAGTTGCTCATTCAGCGGGAACAAGTATTAATCTTTCTCGCTTTCGCAAAGTAAGCTAATCTATGCCGCATCAGCGTCAATAGGGTTAAATCATGACAACATCGCAAATTACTAAAGTGCAACTTACCGATCTTTTATCATCTTGGAAACTCGGGAAAATTTCAGCCGAAGAGCTGCAAAATTGGATGGTGACGCATTACGATCCACCAGAAGTGGTTATTGGTAAAGGTGAACCGGAATGGACTCAAGAAGCGATGAATATCGTGATGAACGAATATGAAATTGCAAAAACGGACAAATTTCGCTTAGACAATGCCCAGCACGCTATTGATTTTGTCAATTGCAGCGAAGCAAGCTTCAATCAAACTAAGCATCTATTTATCCACGATGGTTTTCTTGATTAAACATTAGGGGCTGTTGATCTTTCACGGTTGTTTTTGCCGCCGTTTATTGGCTATTTTGACAAGACGGAGACTATGTCGTTTAGTCATTCTCCACAAATAGCCTACAACACCGTAAAAATAGCCAAGAAGCGCGGCCCTTAGGGTTAGTTTCAATGCTTTTAGTCTTTTATGACTAGAACGCGTTACGCGCTTTTCGCTTAGCTAGCAATCCTTGACCTAAAATCATTATTCTTTACGGGAAAGAGTCGAACAAAAACTAAGCTCGAAAGATCAACAGCCCCCCTAGATTAGAGAGTTAATGCGGTACTGAATGAGCGACTTAAACAAGTACTGAACATTAACTTTTTTGCAAAAAAATGCCACCTATATGTAGGTGGCTAATCGAAGAACTGTGAAAACTTTTCATTTAATGGTCAGTAACTTTTAAGACCATAGAAGGGTATTAGGAAG
>NZ_PJBM01000252.1:0-40976 GCF_002836075.1 Shewanella sp. GutDb-MelDb
ATGATCTGTTTCCACAATTAAGCCAATAATACTGTATGTCCAACCACACTTTCTTACTTAATCCAATGCTGCTGCGTCTATGCCATTTGAGTTCATTTCTGACTCGTTATGGGACAAAAATGTGTTTCAAGTTGGCCTAGTGAATGTCCGGTAATGGCACAGAATTACCGCCTTTAGCAACTAAATCACTACTAGGTTCTCCTCTGATAGTGATAAAATCTCCGCATCAGAATTACCGAGGAACTCTATGTTTATCCATCATGTTAACGGCATCGACTGGCTTGTGATTACAGCTTTTGAAGAACTGAAAACTAAATTTATCGAAGAAGCCGCTGCGATTCCCTTTTGCTTCTCTACCGTCAGCGAATTGAACCTGATTGATCAAGCCAAGAGTACTTATGGATATTTGCCTACACGCAGCGGCGTAATCACTGATACCGGCACTTTTCAAAGTCAGGATAACGAAGAAGATTTGAACCCACAGCTTGCCTGCCTAGTTGAGGGGCGTGGTCGGGTGTTTATCTATCACGGCGGCTTTGTGGCTTTTGTGGATGACGATCAAACCTTTATTACCCGAATGGACTGAAATTATTCAGTAAGTTGAAATCAGCGAATTGGCATCCCTAGCCGTTCATCCGCAAGCGCTTCGTTTATTAACAGGGTGCGAATCGAATGGAGCCGGATCCTAGCTTCAATAAGAAAAGCAATGCTGCGGTTAACTGGCGAGCTGTATCCCTAGCAAGTTTTGGGGCATAGATGCGTTAGCTACTGACCAAAGTGGTTCCAATGACCTGCGGTCGGCCCATGTGCAGTCACTGCCGAGGCTCGCCGCAAGTTCGTCCCTGAAGGCTCAACGAAATCATCCTTGATTTCGACGGCCTCAGCCGCATCTACACTGGGTTATAAAAGCGCAAACTCTCGGCATTTTAGTTTTAAATTTAAAGACATAAGCCTTAAATTAAGCAATATTGCCAAACAGAATAAACATTGATTACAGAATCCAATCTCCCCCGTTGGAAATTTTGCTGTTTAAATTTCGCCGGGGTGCTGAGGGATTGTCAAGGGGCGCAAGCGCTTTGCCCCTTGGCTCTGGTGTGGGCGAAGCACCACGACTTCGATTTTGATTTTGAAAAACAATAACTGATAGTACAGCCAAATTGTTTTGGGGCAAAAGAGAGTTACCTTCAGGCAAAGGTGGTTCCAATGACCTGAAGTCAGCGTATGCGCAGCTTAATATCTAGTAATGTAAAAACATAGAACCAAGCTCTAGCTTGCTCGCTAATGAATAGCAGACAACCACTGTTCAGCCATTTTTTGCTGAACCTAGGCTGAACACTTTACTGATTGCTTCATAAGGAGTGGGTTTCTGGCAACGGCTTTTGATAGAGTCATTTCACGTCGAATCAATGGGGCCGTATAATGCCAAAGCGTTCAAGAGCTGAAACCAAGCAAACCATAGAACAAATAACAGCAGCTGCACTGCAACAGATGTTGAATATGGGTTATGACGCGATGTCCTACTCCACCCTTTCGCAAGCAACAGGGATCAGTCGTACTGGGATCAGCCATCACTTCCCTTATAAAGCGGATTTTCTCACCCTGTTAGAACCTAAACTCGGCGCCTTGTTAATTGAGGATTTAGACTTTAGCAGCACAGAATTGCTGCAGGAATCTTGGCTTTACGCATTAGAAACCCCTCAGTTTAGCGCGATTATAAAATTGTTCTTTGCTATTTGTGGCTCCAATCAGTTGAATACAGCCCAATATAAGACACTGACTTTGTTACATGACAAAGTGGCCGTTGAGTTTGGGGAGCCGGGGAGAGCAACTGTCGATACGCTATTAGGTAAAAGCGCAATATTTCTGTTTGAGCAAAATAGGCAATAAATAGTTCACGAACCTATAAAGCTAATGATTTTCTCTGTGTATGCTATTCGGGCTAAAATTAATCTCATCTTTGTTATCTATGATTCGCCTTTGATATTCTGGGTTAGCAAGGGCGTAGCGGTTGAGAGCATGACCCACATAGAGTAACGGATAGCCCAATGCTGCTTAAGTATAAAAAGCAAAAGGTTAAGGTGCTAGCGCTGTAGCGACGAAGTCAGTTTTTCTATATGCTAGCGGCCAATAAATATTTTAAGCCTGTAATGAGTGATGCACGATATGGACGTCAAACCTAACATCTCAGTAGCCGCTGAATCGATCAAACGTTTCCCCAAATTAGATAATCAAGAGTTAGTCAAACCCAGCTTTTGGATAAGCCAAGTGTTTATGATCATTGCCACCATTGTTGGTGTCTATTTGGCTGCGCAAGAGGGCTTGTCACAGGCGATTATCTTCGATGATTTATCAAACAAACAAGATAACTATTACCTTCGACATGCACTTTTCGACGAAGTGAATGACAATGTCACTATCATCAATGAGTATGCCGATACAGTGGCAAAAAGCTCCCCTTATGACTTAAAGAGTATTCACCCTACAATGGCAACATTCGTCTGGGAGAATATGCGCTACTCAGCCAATACATTGGAAACTCCAACGCAAATTCTCACTGAGACTCGGCGATTCTATATGACATCGGCAAACATTATTTCTAAAATGGAAAGTCGATTCTATGGTGCAAAGTTTGGCGCTGAAAAACTCAAAGAGTTAACCAAAAATGTGTCTGAATCAACCCTCCCAATGTTGCAAAAAAACTATCAAGCACTCGCCGCAGAGTTAGATGCTGCCAATATTACGGTTGAATAAGGATATTTAAATGACGATTAAGTGCCCCGGTTGTAACAGCCAAGCGATGCGAGTGTTCGAGTTTCATGGTCAAGAGGTTGATAGCTGCACTGAGTGCGGTGGTATATGGTTTGATAGTGGTGAGCTTAACGGTGCACTTTCAACGGCAGACAATGGCAATGACAGCGTCGGCATTGAAAATTCACTCGGTGAACATCAAGGCGTGTCACTCCGACAATGCAGTCATTGTCAGTGCAGTATGCAGCACTACTTTTTAATGGACGACTTTCAAGTTGAGGTGGAGGTTTGCCACTCTTGTACTGGGGTATGGATTGATGAACACGAACGAGAGAAAGTGCTGCAGTCCCCGCAAATTAGAGCGGCATTAGAACGACTCAATCAAAAAACCAATGTCAAAACGTGGCTGTTTCAATTTTTACTGCAAATGCCGTTAGAGTACAACTTAAAAACCAAGAGCAAACCTTGGGTCACGTATAGTTTACTTGCACTGAATATCATCATCTTTTTTGCCTACGGTTATAGTGACCCCGCTACTGTGTGGGTGTTTGATCATTTTGCCATGCAGGCGTCACTCGTGATGCAAGGGCAGCAGGTATTGCCTCTGCTAAGTCATATGTTTCTTCATGGTGATATCGTTCATCTGCTGGGGAATATGTATTTTCTCTATGTGGTTGGTGACAATTTAGAGGATGCACTCGGTCATTCTCGTTTTCTTGCGGTGTACTTACTGTGCGGTTTTGCTGCCGTCTTTGCTCAAATTGCATCGGATCCAACATCGACCGTATACATGGTTGGCGCGAGTGGGGCGATAGCGGGCTTGTTTGGTATGTATCTGTTGTGGTTTAGGCATGCCAGTCTGACATTCATGTTTGTTGTCTTTCAAAAGAAATTGTCGCCGATGGCATTCTTTGCGATTTGGTTATTGATCAATATTGTAGGGGTATGGTTTGCTGAGGGCGGCGTGGCTTATTGGGCGCATATTGGCGGTTTTATCGCAGGTCTGATTATCGGTATCGCGCTTAAGCAGCGAGTCATGTTGGCTAACCCCATGTTGGCGATGCTTAATTCACCCGAAGTGAAAGTGTCTCGATAGTTTGTGTGTGTTTACGCATGTTTAGAAAATTAAGGCCGCGAATGCGGCCTTTTTGTTAACTCACTACCAATCAACTAATCAATCAATCTAGCTTAAAAGTGCCATTGCAGGTAAACACTTTGATAATTACTGCCACCACTTATGCGGCCAAAGGCCGAGCTCGACTCAAAAATGCCTGAGCGGTGGTGGATGCTATAACCAAACCAAAGGTTTTCCATTTTTCTTGAATTGAACACATCTCCGACATTAACATCTAAAGAAAAATCTAAGTAATTAAGCAGCTTGGATGGCTTATAGTCTTTTTCTTCTAACTCGCTAGATTCAATGTAAGTGACCGTGCTGGCGTAAGATAAACCTTCGGCGACACCGAGTCTAAATCGTGGGCCAATTTCAAAGGTGTAGTATGCTTTAATCGCAATAATGGCTTCAGCAATATTATCTTGTACTTCAGAGTCATGGTGCCAGACTAAGCCCGGCGTCAAGTAAAGCTCTATCGGTAAGGTAAACAGGGTATCGGTGAGCTGAGTACCGTAAAAAGCGGAGGTCATTTGGTTGTTATAGGGATCGGTTGCGGTTTGCCATTTGAGTATCGCATTGAGGTTCGACGGCGTCGCCCAGCCATGAGCAATACGCAGGTATTGGGTAGGTTTTTCTTGTCTAGTCACAACTGGCTTAGCCGAATAATTCTTTTTATCCGGTTCGGGAAAAAAGCCGAAACCGAAAAAGGACTCATACTGAAAGCGGTTATTAATACTGGGCAGATTGTAGACATCATCTTCTAAGCGTCCTACGCCAAACTGGCCCAATAAATACAGGTTTCTGATCACATGATATCGCGCTTTTATGCCCGCATTAAAGCTCACCCCACCGCCCACTTCATATTTATCTAAGCCATAATAATATTGATTAAAATCGGCACTTTTCCACTGAAACTCAGCGTAAGGTAATAGGCGCCAATCTCCAGACTGCCAAAGGTATTGAGTGCGACTATAGCCATAACTGCGCTTGTCGGAGTCAGAGAGAATGGCTAAATCGACATCCCATTGATCTTTGACAAAACGGTATTGAAAACCAAAATCAAAGGCTTGAGATTGAGTGTCATTTTGCAATTCTTGGGGAATATCAACAAAGCGGAAACGGGTGTATAGATTGACTTGATGGTTGTCGTTTTTCCAGATGTGACCAGCAGCTTCCATTCCATTGATGTAGAAATAATCATTCTTAAAATAGATGAGCGGCAAGGTGTCATACACCTCATCTTCTTCGGTGGCGTAGGGAATATCGCCACGGCGTTTACCGATACCAATGCCCCAACTGTTATTCCATTGATTGGCTGTCGGCTCTTCTGCTGTCACCGCGATTGCCGATTCTGTTGTCGTTGCCAATGCAGGGTCTTTCGCCGCGTTAACGTTGCCTTGGGGCACAAGCATTAACAAGCAGACAAAAGTTGTTGAATATAGATTGAATTTCATATTATTTTTCTTAGATTAGCGCTGAGCGAAGTATAGAGAAAAAAGCAGGTTACATACATAAGTTTAACAAAATTGTATTAATTTAGACTTAAAAAAAAGACCGCAAATGCGGTCTCTTAATCATTGAAGCTAATAATTAATCTGCTTCTTTTAAGCTCTTTGTCAGCTCAACAATGGCTTTCTTACCATCGCCAAATAACATGACCGAGTTGTCCATCGCAAACAGAGGGTTAGGCAACCCTGCAAAGCCTGGGCTTAATGAGCGCTTTACAATTACGACGGTTCTAGCCTTGTCGACGTTGAGAATGGGCATTCCGTAAATTGGGCTGCCTTTGTCTTCTCGTGCCATAGGATTAGTTACATCGTTAGCACCAATCACAATCGCCACATCAGTTTGCTCAAACTGAGGGTTAATCTCATCCATCTCGATTAACTGCTCATAAGGCACTTCAGCTTCTGCTAGCAATACGTTCATATGGCCTGGCATGCGACCCGCTACGGGATGGATGGCATAAAGCACCTTGGTGCCTCGCGCTTCCATCACCGAGGCTAGCTCACGTACAGCATGTTGCGCTTGTGCCATTGCCAGTCCGTAACCTGGCACGATAACAACGCGCTCGGCAGTTTCGAGTAACATCGCCACTTCTTCTGGTGAAGACGAGGTGATTTTACCGGCATAAACTTCGTCAGCATCAATCGTTTCTCCGCCTTCGGCCATAACGCCAAAGAGCACATTAAACAGTGAGCGGTTCATTGCCTTACACATGATCCGTGTCAGAATAATACCTGATGCACCGACCAGTGAACCCGATACGATAAGGACGGTGTTGCCGGTAATAAAACCAGTCGTTGCCGCAGCAAGACCTGAATATGAGTTAAGCAGGGCAATGACAACGGGCATATCAGCGCCGCCAATGGGGATGACGAGTAATAAACCGAGTACCACTGACACAGCAACTAACGCATAGATCAGATTAGTATTGCTTGGGTCCATCACGATAGCAACAGACAATCCAATGGCACTGATCAACAACAATGCATTGAATATCTTGTTACCAGGCACCTTTATCGGATTGCCTGAAATAAGCTCTTGTAGCTTAGCAAACGCAATAAATGAACCTGACAGCGTCACGGCACCAATAATCACGGTTGCCGTAATGGAAATCAAGGCGACGGTGTGTGTGGCAGACTGAGGATCGAGGAAGTTAGCCAAGGCGATAAAGAGTGATGCTCCACCGCCAAAACCGTTTAGCATTGCGACCATCTGTGGCATCGAGGTCACTTGAATTCGGGACGCCATAACTGCGCCGATAGTTCCCCCCAATAGCACACCCGCAATGATCCACTCGTAACTTAAAATACTCTGGTCAAACAGAGTCACAACGACCGCCATTAGCATACCTAATGCAGAGAGTTGGTTACCCCTGACCGCCGTTCTCGGTTTTGTCAGGCCTTTTATCCCAAGGATAAATAAGCTCGCAGCCACCAAATAGACGAGATAAATAATTGTCGCACTCATAGTGGCTTATTTCCTTTTGAACATAGCTAGCATGCGGTTGGTGACCATATAGCCACCGACAACATTAATCGTGGCAAGTACCACAGCGACAAACCCTAAAACGTTGACCCAAATACCGGCGCCAGAACCTGCTGACAATAGTGCGCCGACGAGTGAAATCCCTGAAATTGCGTTTGAACCTGACATTAACGGAGTATGCA
Organism: Shewanella sp. GutDb-MelDb; assembly: GCF_002836075.1. Lineage (NCBI taxonomy): Bacteria > Pseudomonadati > Pseudomonadota > Gammaproteobacteria > Alteromonadales > Shewanellaceae > Shewanella > Shewanella sp. GutDb-MelDb. Next base: position 7,036 of record NZ_PJBM01000252.1, read on the forward strand.
AGGTGGGTGGTACTTTGGTGATGACCTCAACGCCGAGAAATACTGCGACCATAAATAGGGTCAGTAAGAGTAAAATTTCCATTTATTTTTCCTCCGGTGTAGCAGCCGTTATGACAGGCTCCAATGCGGGTAAACCTAATATATCGCGTAAGCGTGCACTGGCGACTTCGCCTTGGTGTGCCACAACGGTATCTCTAACAATTTCATCTTCAAAATCAAGTGTTAAAACACCCTCTTTATCGACAAGCAGTTTAAGTAGATTTTCAATGTTGGTGCCATACATCTGGCTAGCATGGTTGGCCGCGCTACCCGGTACATTGGATGGCCCAAGAATGGTCACACCTTTGTAAACCACTTCTTTATCGACTTCCGTGAGTTCACAGTTACCGCCCGTTTCAGCGGCGAGATCGACAATAATGGTGCCATTCTTCATACCATCAACCATCTCTTTAGTGATCAAGATAGGGGCTTTGCGACCTGGAATAGCGGCAGTGGTAATGACGATATCTTGCTGTGCCAACACGTTTGCCATTGCCTGTTGCTGACGCTTAAGGAAGTCATCAGTTTGCTCTGCAGCGTAACCGCCTTTGGTTTCGGTATTTTCAGTTTCCAAATCGAGTTCAACGGGCTTAGCGCCTACTGAGATGATTTGCTCGCGTGCGGCAGGGCGAATATCGTAAGCTTCAACTACAGCGCCTAAGCGCTTGGCGGTTGCACAAGCCTGTAGGCCTGCAACGCCAACTCCCATAATAAAAGCACGTGCTGGTTTGAGGGTACCTGCGGCTGTCATCATCATTGGGAATATACGTGGAGCTTTATGCGCGGCAAGCAAAACGGCTTTATAACCCGAAATAGTGGCCATTGAAGAGAGAATGTCCATGCTTTGTGCACGCGTGATCCGCGGCACGAGTTCAAGTGCAATCGCAGTCGCTCCCGTTTCGGCAATCGCCTGGGCATTTTCTGGATGCGCAAGTGGGTCCATCATACCGATCACGATTTGATTCGGTTTAATGGTGGCTTTAAGTTCAGCGAGTTGCTCATCTTTAGCATTGACGACAGTAATCACATCCGAGTCGCTCAAGACTTGTTCGCGAGGTGCAATCGTGGCACCTGCTGCAACATAATCTTCATCGGTAAACCCGGCATGACTTCCAGCATCGCTTTCAACAAGCACTTGCACGTTTTTCTTTAGCAGACGAGCCACATTGGCAGGAATAAGTGCAACACGACTTTCTCCAGCATGACTTTCTTTGGGGATACCTAACTTCACAAAGGCTAACCTCTTCGTTGAGGACATTCGTAGGGACAGATGTCATTTTTATTTGTAAGGTCTCATATTGTGGCGACTCTGAATTTAGACACAAGCTGATATTTTTCAATATCGTGTTTACAGTACTGGTCTGACTGAAAAATTTGCGCTAGGCCACACTTTTAAATGGAAGTTTGCTGTCATCAAGCCCACTAAAAGTGAATTCATTCAAATGTCAGTTACTTTTGTAGCTTACTTTTCAACCTTTGTATATTCCAAAATGGAATTAAAAATCATTTTTTATTCTTTTTTACTTTTAGTGAGAGGCGCTAAGCTTGCAAACACTAAACTGATACAGGGCCGTTCTAATGTTGTTAAAAGAGCTTTCATCACTCGCATCACCTTTGTCTTCTGGGCAAGTTGATAAGCTAAAGCAGTTCACCGCTGAATTGAGTGCCGTACAACTTGCGTGGGTTAGTGGCTATTTGGCTGCAACATCTGAACAGGGAACTTCGGTTGTACCACAAGCTAGTGCAGAGCAAATTATGACTATTTTATACGGTAGTCAAACCGGTAATGGTCGTGGCGTGGCATCGGCACTTGCTGAAAAGGCGCAAGCCCAAGGTTATGCGGTTAATTTAGTATCGATGGGTGACTACAAGGCGCGTCAGCTAAAGCAAGAGTCATTATTACTGTTAGTCGTTAGCACTCATGGCGAAGGCGATGCTCCTGATGACGCCATAGAGCTGCACAAGTTCTTAGCCTCAAAGCGTGCACCTAAGTTAGATAATCTTAACTACTCGATATTGGCACTGGGGGATTCAAGTTACGAGTTTTTCTGTCAAACCGGTAAAGATTTCGATGCTCGCCTTACCGCGCTCGGTGCAACATCAATTTCGCCCTTAATTGAATGTGATGTGGATTATGAAGAACACGCAGAAGCGTGGCAAGACAGTGTACTTGAAGCCGTTAAGCCGCTGATCCAAAGTGCTGGTGCCAGTGTGGTGTCAATTGCGAGCACGGCTCAGTCTGTAACCTCTAGCTTTACCAAACAAAAGCCATACGCTGCAGAGCTGCTTGTCAGTCAAAAGCTGACCGGCCGGGATTCCGACCGAGATGTGCGTCACGTTGAAATTGAGCTAGGCGAGTCAGGTATTCATTATCAAGCGGGTGATGCATTAGGAGTGTGGTTTAACAACAGTGCAGCGCTGGTTAATGAGCTGCTTGCGCATTTAAGCCTTAATGGTGATGAGCAGGTCAGCATTGGAAGCAACACGCTTAGCTTGCGTGATGCGCTAATTAATAAAAAAGAGTTAACTCAGCTTTATCCTGGTTTAGTCACAGGTTGGGCTGAATTGAGCCAAAGCCAAGCACTGCTTGATATCAGTGCCGACAAAGTGCTTGTGCGTGAGTATATTAATAACAACCAAGTTGCTGATTTGGTCCATCAGTATCCAGCGAGCGTCAGCGCAGAGCAATTGATTGGGCTGCTTCGTGGTATCACTCCAAGACTTTACTCGATAGCCTCTAGCCAAGCGGAAGTGGAATCGGAAGTTCATCTAACCGTGGCATTAGTTGAAGACGAGCGCGCTGGTGTTGCTCGATTTGGCGGTGCATCTCAATTCCTAGCAAGTGCGGAAGAGGGTCAACAAGTTAATGTCTACGTTGAGCCAAACAATCATTTCCGTCTGCCAGAAAATCCTGATACCCCAGTTATCATGGTAGGTCCGGGTACGGGTGTCGCTCCGTTTAGAGCATTCATGCAGCAACGTTCAGCACAGGGTATTGAAGGCAATGCGTGGTTAATCTTTGGTAACCCCCATTTTGAGCAAGACTTCCTCTACCAAACAGAATGGCAGCAGTACATACAAAGCGGAGAGCTGTCGCGCATTGATTTAGCATTCTCGCGCGACCAAGCCCATAAAGTGTATGTGCAGCATAAAATTATTGAACAAGGTGAGACGCTGTGGCAGTGGCTTGAATCTGGTGCTCATTTATATATTTGTGGCGATGCAGAGCGTATGGCAAAAGATGTTCACCAAGCCTTATTGGATGTGGCCATAAAATTTGGCGGTAAGAGCGCTGAGCAAGCTGAAGATTACCTCGAAGCGCTGCGAGTCGCTAAACGCTACCAAAAAGACGTTTACTAGCTTTTTTGCAGATGACAAAGAACGCATTAATGAGTCGCTGGCAAAACGCAAGTCAGCGCTAAATATAAAAGAATAATAGAGAGTATCTTGCTATGAGTGAGAAAAAGTTAGCTATAAATGAGTATTTAAAGACCGACAGTGATTACCTGCGTGGCACCATTCAAGAAGGTTTGGATACCCTTGTCACCGGTGCTTTTAGTGAAGGCGACCAACAGCTAATTAAATTTCATGGCTTTTATCAGCAAGATGACCGCGATCAGCGTAACGAACGTAAAGAGCAAAAATTAGAGCCGCTTTATAGCTTTATGTTGCGTGCACGTGTTGCGGGGGGCGTTTGTTCACCGCAGCAGTGGTTAGCGGTCGATGAGATAGCGTCTAACTTGACCAGCTCTAACAGTATCCGTCTCACTACGCGTCAGACGTTTCAATACCATGGTATTCCAAAGCGTAATTTGAAAACCATCATTCAAGATCTTGATCGAGAAGCATTAGATTCTATCGCTGCTTGTGGTGATGTGAACCGTAATGTGATGTGTAATCCCAATCCGGTGCAGTCTAAGTTACATCAACAAGCTTATGCTTACGCCAAGCAGTTGTCAGATAACATGCTGCCACACACCAAAGCTTACGCAGAGATCTGGTTGGACGATGAAAAGCTAGTGACAACCGAGGGTGAAGTGGTTGAGCCTGTTTACGGTAAAACGTATCTGCCGCGTAAGTTTAAAATGGCAGTGGCAGTGCCACCAGATAACGACGTTGATGTGTACACCAATGACCTAGGGTTTATTGCAGTGGCCGAAGATGGCGATCTCGTTGGCTTTAATTTGGTTGCGGGTGGCGGTATGGGAACGACCCACGGTGAAGTAGCGACTTTCCCGCGTTTGGCCGATGACTTTGGTTATATTAAAGCGGAAGATACGCTTAAATTTGCCGAAGCGATAATGACGGTGCAACGTGATTGGGGTAACCGAGAAAATCGTAAGTTGTCGCGCCTTAAATACACCATTGTTAAGCATGGCTACGACACTTTTAAAGCCGAAGTCGAAAAGCGTACTGGCATTAAGTTTCAACCAAAGCGTGATGTTGTTATTGGTGACCGTGGCGACCGATATGGTTGGAAGCAGGGCGTTGATGACAACTGGCATTTAACCCTATTTATTGAAGGTGGCCGTGTTAAAGACTTGCCTGGTCAACCTCTGCAAACTGGGCTTAGAGAGATAGCGAAAATTCACCAAGGTGACTTCCGCATGACGTCTAATCAGAATATTATTATTGCTGGCGTGCCAGCAGCAGATAAAGACAAAGTCGAAGCGTTAGCAAGACAACATGGGTTAATGGGTAAGCTTATTACCGAAACGCGTGGCCGCTCTATTGCGTGTGTCGCGTTACCAACGTGTGCCCTAGCAATGGCTGAGGCTGAGCGATATTTTCCTAGTTTCTTAACCAAAGTTGAAGCGCTGCAAGATAAGCATGGCTTCTTAGATCAAGGCATTGTTATTCGCATGACAGGTTGCCCTAATGGTTGTGCTCGCCCATTTGCAGCAGAAATTGGCTTAGTCGGTAAAGCCCCAGGTCGTTACAACCTCTATCTTGGCGCGAGCTTCGAAGGCACACGACTTAATAAACTCTATCGTGAGAATATTCAGGAAGCTGAAATTCTTGCTGAACTTGATGACTTGTTTGCTCGTTATGTATCAGAGCGAGAAGCAGGTGAAACGTTTGGTAACTATACCGTTCGCAGCGGCGTAGTGGCCGCAGTGATTGATGCTGCTAAGGATTTCCATGGCTGATCTACAGATTAAATCGGTTATCTCTAAAGAGGCGCTAGCCGCTTTGCTGACCGCGCCAAAAATTGAGCAGCAGATTGAGCTTGAAATAGTGAACCGTTTTCTAGATGAGCTAACGCCTGAGCAGCGAGTACGTTGGGCGCTGGAATATCTGCCGGGCAATGCTGCATTATCGTCGAGCTTTGGTATTCAAGCGGCGGTGATGTTGCATATGCTGAGCGCTGAGAAGTCCGATATTCCGGTCATTTTGACTGATACTGGTTACTTATTTACCCAAACGTATCAGTTTATTGATGAATTGACTGAACGGTTGAAGCTCAACCTTAAAGTATATGCTTCGCCGCTAAGTGCTGCTTGGCAAGAAGCCAAGTTTGGTTTTCTTTGGTTGCAAGGCATTGATGGGTTAGATCGCTATAACCAAATCAATAAAGTGGAGCCGATGCAGCGAGCATTGAAGGAGCTTGAAGTGGGAACCTGGTTTGCCGGACTTAGACGTTCGCAATCGAGTACTCGCGAAGCGCTACAAGTGCTAGCGATTCATGGTAAGCGTTATAAAGTGCTGCCGATTATTGAATGGGACAATAAACAGGTACATGAATACTTAACCGCTTTTGACCTGCCTTACCACCCGTTATGGGACCAAGGTTATGTTTCCGTTGGTGATACTCACTCAAGTAAACCGCTTGAAGTGGGAATGACCGAAGAGGAGACCCGATTCAACGGTATTAAACGTGAATGTGGCTTACATTACGATATATAACCCCTAGGCGCGTATGTCGATATTTAGCAGCGCGCCAATGTTCATTTAAGGGGGGAGAAGGGAGAGGTTAAACGCTATTTTTAGCTCTATTTATAAATATTTAACAATATAAATATTAATGCTTTAGGTTATCTTTTGCTGCGTTTGATAATAAATTGTACATTTTTATTAACAAGGTTATGCACAGCGGTTTTTTTTAGACTATAGTTCAACGTTCCCGTAGATGGTTTTAGGTAACTGTTCTGTATCAAGCCTATTTAGGCTTAGCAATATTTAGTCTTCCAATGGCTTAGTTTGTAGTTGAGATATTTGTTAATTCTCCTATAAATGAAGCTTCGCTAAATACTGCAGACAGAGCCGTCAGTAACCAAACAAACCAAGCTCAGTTTCGCTCACCATTAGGTGGCTTTATTGAGTGCTTAGGTTGACTTGCTAGCGCCTGTTTATCCAAGCAAACAGCCCCCAGGTAGTCTGATTAGGCTGCCTGGGGTTTATCACTTATTTTGTGCTGTTAATGTCTCTTTTAATGTGTCCCCCCTTACAGCAAGGGCCTCATTTGCCCTGCCGACTTACCTCCTTCCCTCTATTTCCCCTTTAGTCATTGGGCTATTTATCAGTAAAAAGGTCGTAATAGGGCTATCGATGCTTGCCAAATGTCTCGATATTAAATCAATCGTTTAAGTTGCCTGCTCTGCGTTAGTGATATTGAAAAAAGGGAGCAAGCATTATCGCAATCACTGCCTTGTTCAGCGCCGATCTTACAGGAACTCTGAAACAAGCATGTTGAAGTGGCTTGGGTATATAACTCAGTCAATAATGATGTAATATACCCCGCGAAGTTATTAATATAATGAGTAAGTTATTGCTTGCTAGGCTTAGCTTGCAGTGACAGAGTAAAAACAAAAGCGTCAATGACTGGATTGATGGAATTATTAAATGGAGTTTTTAAATGAATAAGATGCTAGTTGCTGCCTTAGTGGCGGTTGGTGCTGGTGGGTATTGGTACAGTCAGCAAGATGCTGAAGTATCGGCGAGTGATAACGCTGTAATGGCTTATATTCCGGCTGATACGCCTATATTTTCTGGACAGTTGCAGCCATTTCCGATCAAGTCATATATCGATTCTCTTTCTGATGCCTACAAGCAATCAGGTGCAAACTCGCTGGGCGAGTGGGAAACGGAAGAAGATCCACGTGCACAGTTTTTTCTCAGTCTAACGAAGTCGTATTTAGCTGCAATGAAAGATGGTGATACTTTCATTAGTACATTTGGTCTTGCTGAAAATATCCGTAGTTACTTTTATACCCTAGGCGTAATGCCTGTACTTAAGATTGAAGTGGCCAACGAAGATGCGATTTGGACATTGCTGGATAAAGCAGAAGCCGAGAGTGGCTTAACGCATGTGCCCGCTCAATTAAAAGGGGTTAATTACCGTAGCTATCCGCTGCTTGATGGCACTGAAGATGAACAGATAAATCTGGTTATAGCGGTACATGACTCAATGTTAACGATGACACTAGACGCCTCGTTTAGTGAGCCCGTATTACTGGAAACCGCACTGGCAGTTACGCCCGTTGAACGCTCGATTGTCGACGCTAAGATTATTGAAGATATCATTGCTAAACATGGTTTTACCAATGAAGGTATCAGTTATATTAATCATCAAGAGATAGTCAAAGCATTCACTAGCACTGATGGTAATCAACTGGCGCGTCAGCTAACTAAGTTATTTGCAATGGCTGAAGAAGACCCTTTTGCAGAGCTTAGATCGCCAGCGTGTGACCAAGAGTTGTCGGCAATAGCCGCAAATTGGCCGCGCACGGTTGCCGGTTATGATCAAATAGATATCACCAGTAGTGAAAGCTCACTGAGTTATAGAGTGGTTTTTGAAAGTAAGAACCAGATTATGCTCAATGCATATCAACAGATGCGCGGTTATATTCCTGCATATGTACAAGATATTGATAACAGCGTTGCGACTCTTGGGCTTGGCATCGATATTAACCAAATGGTGCCATCTTTACAGGCCATTTGGGACGAAATGTTAACGCCAGAGTATCAGTGTGGTCCATTGCAAGAGATGCAAGCGGAAATGAGTCAACAAAGCCCAGGTATGCTTGGCATGTTTACTGGAATGGCTAATGGAGTCAAAGGTGTCGGTGTGTCAGTGATTGACTATAAAATCAATGATGATATTGACTCTCCTGAACTCGAAAGCTTAGATGCCGTGATGACCTTGTCTGCCGAAAACCCAGAAATGTTGTTTAATATGGTTAAGCCATTTGCTCCAGAACTCGCTAATATTCAACTGCCGACAGATGGCAGTGCGATTATTTTGAACGATGTATTGCCCATGCCACCAGAGATGAAAGTCACCGCCAAGTTGGCAGTGAAGGGCAACCATTTGGTGTTGTTCTTCGGTGATAAGGGTGAAGCGGTTGCTAATACGCTGAGCTCTGAAGCCTTGGCCAGCAATGGTCTGCTGACAATGTCTGCAGACTATATGAAAATGTTTGCGCCCTTGCTTAAGTTTATTGAGCTCACTGGAGAGCCTATTCCAGAGGAGTTCAAGGCGATGAAAGATTATGACATGCGCGTTAAAGTTGAGCTTGATGTGGATGATAAAGGTATCGTTATTGATTCATCGGTGAATTCACGTGCGAGCAAGTAACCTTTAAAATAGCGTTGAACGCACTGATAAAACGCCAGTTTATAAAAACTGGCGTTTTTATTTCCTTCTTAAAGATAATGTCGATTCAGGAGAATTAGTTTGATTATTGCAGGACTCTTTTTAAAAGCTAATGAGGTCAGAGTAGTGACTCTCACTGGTGAGCGTATAAGCCATAGTGTGATCGCGCCTAAAGTGACTAAATTTGCTTTGTTGAAAAACCCGACTCAAACAGATGTGGTTGCATTTATAGCGCAGATTAATGGTCATGTTAGTGAGCATGCTATTGATAAGTTGGTGCTAAATAGACGTGCGACCACAGGGCAAGGTGCGGGAGGTGCGGGAACATTTTTGATGGAAGGGGCGATTCTGGCAACATGCGCTTGTGAGGTGGAGTTTATTCACCCCGCGACATTACGTGCGTCAGACAAGAAGCATAATGAGCTTAAAAACTGTCGTCCTAAGACGGTTGATTTGGGTAAGGCCTACGATTTAGCATTTGAATGTTTAAGCTAAAGCTTGCTGGTCACTTAAGGTGATCTATTTAGTTCTACGCACGTATTAGTGGTATAACAGTGAAAGGCGACACAGGGAAACTTAGGTGAAAACAATGATTAAAACAATGATTAAGAAAACGTCAAAAATGCTTTTAGCTGCAGCGTTACTTTTACCATTGAGTGCTATGGCAACCGATTTGAAGGTGGGTGATACCGCACCAAACTTTAAGTTACAAGCCACAGATGGACACTTCTATCAGCTGAGTGATTATAAAGGTAAGCAAACGTTAGTATTGGCATGGTATCCAATGGCTAACACCCATGGTTGCACACTAGAATGTAAATCGTTGGTGCAAAAAGGACATCTTATTCGCGAGTACAAAGCGGTATACATGATGGCCAGCGTTGACGACCTTGAAGATAACCAAGCGTTTGCTAAAGAACAGAAAGCAGACTTTCCAATGTTAAGCGATCCGACCAAAGAAACCGCTAAAGCTTACGATGTGCTTAATTTTGTGCGCGTTGCCAGCCGGGTGACTTTTTATATCGGTGAAGATGGCAAAATCTTAAAAATTGATGATGATATCAATGCTGAAACTGCCGCTGAAGATATTGCTGCAACGTTAAAGGCACTTGAGATTGACAAGGTAGTTGAAGATGAGTCTGTTAGCGATGGCGAAACAGCTCAAGTAGAGTGATCTGCAAATAGCTAATACTGAATCAAAAAAGCCACAATACAAATAATGTATTGTGGCTTTTTTAGCGGTGCAAAATAGTGCTTAGTGACAGCAAAAGACAGTCGCCAATCTATTTGATGGTTTTAACCCCTTCAGGGGTACCGACTAACAGCACATCAGCGCCGCGCATGGCGAATAAACCATTAGTCACAACACCCACAATAGCGTTGATATTAGTTTCAAGCTCTTTTGGATTGATGATCTTCATATTGTAGACATCTAAGATAATGTTACCGTTATCAGTGACTACACCTTCACGATAAACAGGATCGCCACCAAGCTTCACCAGCTGACGTGCTACGTATGAACGTGCCATTGGGATAACTTCAATAGGCAATGGGAATTCACCTAAGATATCAACTTGCTTAGTATTATCGACAATACAGATGAACTTTTCAGCCACTGCCGCAACAATCTTCTCGCGAGTCAATGCCGCACCACCGCCCTTAATCATGTCCATATGGGCGTTGATTTCATCGGCGCCGTCGACGTAAACGGAGAGTTCATCGACACTGTTTAGATCATATACTGGAATACCAAGTGCTTTCATTTTTTCAGTAGAGGCTTCAGAGCTTGATGTAGCGCCGTCGATCTCTGCTTTCATTGTCGCGAGTGCGTCAATAAAGTGATTCACGGTAGAGCCAGTTCCTACACCCACAATGCTATCTTTCTCTACATACTTAAGTGCTGCCCAAGCGGCGGCTTTTTTCATTTCATCTTGAGTCATAACGAAATCCTATTTAAAAGCAAAGGTTAAAAATATTGGCGATAGTATACGCTTTAAACTAAAGCGTGTCTGAAATTTGCTTTTAAAGTGACAAGCTGGCGATATCATGATTAGCTTGGCTCAACAGATAAAAATTAGATTAAAAAGCGCTTAGGCTAATTTACCGTTGGCAGGCAATGAGCATTGATAAGCACTCATCTACATCGGTTTTTCGTTCAGGTAACGCTATTAAAAGGAGTTTGTATGGCTGGGGCAAGTTTATTAACCTTATTAGATGATATCGCCACTATTTTGGATGATGTTGCCTTAATGAGTAAGGTGGCGGCGCGTAAAACTGCCGGGGTGCTCGGGGATGATTTAGCCTTAAATGCGCAACAAGTCACTGGTGTTTCAGCGGATAGAGAGTTGCCAGTAGTATGGGCTGTAGCCGTAGGGTCTTTTAAAAATAAATGCATTTTGGTTCCCGCTGCAATGCTCATTAGCGCTTTTATTCCTTGGGCGGTAACCCCTTTATTGATGTTCGGTGGTTTGTTTTTATGCTTTGAAGGTTTTGAGAAAATTTACCATAGTTACCAAGTGAAGAAGCAGCCTAACGTCATCAATGAACAACCAGACGAAGTGATTGGCGATCTCAAAGCGTACGAAAAGAAAAAAGTGAAAGGCGCCATTAGGACTGATTTTGTGCTTTCTGCGGAGATTATCGCTATTACGCTTGGTATTGTTGCTGAAAAAGGCTTAATAACTCAGTTTTTCACCTTGAGTGTCATCGCGATTGTGATGACCATAGGTGTTTATGGGTTAGTTGCCGGTATTGTCAAAATTGATGATGCGGGCTTGTATTTAAGTCAACGCCAAGGAGAGAGCTTAGCGGCTCGAGTTAAACGCCGTTTAGGGCATATATTGCTGAGCTCTGCGCCTTATTTAATGAAAACCCTGTCCGTTGTCGGCACCATCGCCATGTTTATGGTCGGTGGCGGTATATTAACTCACGGGCTGCACTGGGTAAGCGATAAGATCAGCCACGTAGCGACCTGGGTTGAGGGTCTGTCTGTGGTCGGCCCAACGCTATCATTTATCACGCCGAGTATTTTAAATTCTATTTTTGGTGTGGTTGCAGGTGCAATCGCCGTTATGTTGCTGCAACTGGTCCTCAAATTGAAAAGCGATAAACCGGTTAATCATTAAAGACGGTTATTTAAGGAATGATCTTGTTGGAAACAAACATAGAGCAAGTCGCGCTAACGCCTTTTAAAGTAAAGGTCGCGAGTTTCAATCTGTTTAATTACGTTGAACCTCCACTGGCTTATTATGATTTTGAAAATATCTACACCAGTGAGCAATGGGTAAAGAAACAGCGCTGGTTGCATGATTTTTTGTCTGAGCAGCAACCCGACATTATTGGGTTTCAAGAGGTCTTTTCAGCATCTGCACTTGCAGAACAAGTTCGTGATGCTGGCTTAAGCCATTTTGCAGTAATGGACAAGCCTAGCGTTGTTGATGATTTTATCTGCCGCGACCCGGTTGTCGCAATCGCCTCTAAATTCGCTTTTGAAGAGGTAGTTTCGATTGAGGTCGATAAACCTTATGCTGAAGGGCTTGGACTCGAAAGTGAGTTTAACTACAGCCGTAAGCCACTGCGAGTGACTGTGGTGCTGCCTGATATCGGTCACTGCGACATTTACGTGGTACATTTTAAATCTAAACGGCCATCGGTGGATGAACTTCCCCCGCCTAAAACCGCTACTGAAGGTCAAGCAACTCAAACAAATCGAGCTAATCGAGCCAATTATGGCGAGTTACTGGGGCGTAATGTGTTGGGGCAGTGGGCGTCAAGTATCCAACGAGGTAGTGAAGCGGCATTACTGTTTCATAGCATGATGCAGCGTCGAGTAGAGACTCAGAATGCGATGATGTTAATGGGAGACTTTAATGACGACCTTAGCAATCAGGTACTTTCCTTTTTAACCACCAAAGAGTTAAGGTTTGAGAAAGATGGCTTGGGTGAGCTTGCAAGTTACCCGCTAACCGATGCTTATCAGTTGTATTGCCAAAGTGTATCAGCCGCGATTGATAAGCAAACTCCTGACGAGGAAATACCCCTCAGCCAAAGACAACCGACGCACTATTACGGTGCTCAAGGCAATGTGCTCGACTACATCTTACTGTCACAAGACTTCAATCCCGCTTTTCACACTAGCACTGCTGAGGTGAGCCATTACCATACTGAAGATCGTCATTTAATCAATCCTCAATATGATCGAGATAGCCACAGTACCGATCATGCTCCAGTGGTATGTACTCTCTGTTCACGTCGATAACCTATTATTATCAATTATATAGCGGTAACACCTTCGCTATCTCTTCTTTCTTAGTTTGCTGTTTGATTGAGTTCTACAGCAATGAAGACCTGTTTAAGAATCTCCTTAACAAATACTTTACCAAATTGTCACGTATGTGTAATAGTAGCGGTTTACCATCTCGACTCATTAGACCTCGTACCACTAAAATAGAATAATATTAAGGGAATAATAATAATGAAACGACCTTTTTCACGAAGAGATTTTTTAGCCATATCAGCCAAAGGCGTTGGCGCTGCCGTAGTTTCTTATGGCTTGATGGGCTGTAGTAGCGACGATGATGAATATGTGATCCCAGCAGAATTTTTACACGGTGTGGCCAGTGGCGATCCAAGCCACGATGCTGTCATTCTATGGAGCAGAGTGACGCCTCTGTCTGCGGGCGACATTAAGGTGACTTGGGAGGTCGCGACCGATAGTGCCTTTACTCAAGTGATCACTAACGGTGAAATGATCACCAATAGCGACAGAGACTACACCGTTAAAATTGATGCCATGGGGCTTGAAGCGGGAACTCAATATTACTATCGCTTCAAGGCTGGCAAAAATATGTCACCGCCAGGAATGGCTAAAACTTTGCCACAAGGTGCGTTAGCGCAAGCCAAGTTTGCCGTGCTTTCTTGTGCTAACTTCCCAGCGGGCTATTTCAACGTCTATGAGATGGCGTCGAGAATGGATGACTTAGATGCGGTTATTCATCTGGGGGATTATATTTATGAGTATGCGCGTGGTGAGTATGCCAGTGAGCGTGCTGCTGAATTTGGCCGCGAAGTGCTGCCAGAAGGAGAGCTGTTTAGCTTATCGGACTACCGCATTCGCTATAGCCAATATCGCAGTGATTTGAGTTTGCAAAAGCTGCATGCCAAAACGGCCTTTATTACTGTTTGGGATGACCACGAAGTTGCCAATGATAGCTGGCGTGAAGGCGCAGAAAACCATAACGACAATGAAGGTGATTTTGATGCGCGTAAAGAAGGGGCCTTGCAAGCCTACTTTGAATGGTTGCCAATCCGCCCTTGGCGCGAAGGCAATCATGAAGAGATCTATCGCAGCTTTCAGTTTGGCGACCTCGTAGACTTACATATGCTTGACACTCGTCTATTAGGGCGAGATAAGCCGCTTGAATATCCGGACTATATGGATCCTGCTACCGGCGGGCTCGACGGCGCACGTTTTATGGCTGATGTCACCGACACTAACCGCACGATGTTGGGACAAGAGCAGCAAACATGGTTGCAATCAACACTACTAACCTCAACGGCTAAATGGCAAGTGCTTGGGCAACAAGTGTTAATGGGGCAGATGATGTTACCTGCTGCTATCGCCACGCAGCAATTGTCTATTCCAGAGTTTGGTCAACTGGCAGCGCTAGCAAAAATAGCCGCCAGAGCACAGGCTGGCGATCCAACCTTGTCTGCAGATGAACTTAAATATCTACAGTTTTATGGACACAAGTTGACGCCAGAGGCGATGGCGTTACTGCAACTACCTGCAATACCTTATAACCTAGATGCATGGGATGGCTATGCCTATGAGCGAGAGGTCATACTGGCGACGGCAAAATCGCTGGCTAAAAACCTCGTCGTGATTGCAGGCGATACTCATAATGCTTGGGCAAATGAACTTAAAGATGCAGCGGGCGATGCGGTCGGTGTTGAATTTGCGACAAGTTCAGTATCATCGCCAGGATTGGAGTATTACTTGGGTATTGATGCTAAGGATATTCCCGCGACTGAAGAGGCGATTATCGGTTTAGTTGATAACTTGAAGTATGCCAACTTAATGAATCGCGGCTTACTCACGCTAACCTTCACTCATGAAGAAGTACGTAGTGATTGGCGTTATGTCGATACCATTGTTAGTCGTGGTTTTGTTGAAGATACTGAGCGTAACCATTCTATGGTGACCAAAGCGGGGACACCAAGCTTAACAGCCGTATAGATCGGCTTTTAACAAGGTTAAACTCAACGGCTACCCATTGGTAGCCGTTTTTGTTTTTGTGTTCAAGCCACAAGTTTGCTGCATTTTTGCAGCATTAATCCTGATTTTAGTATAAAATTTGCCTCCAAAATCGGGTGGGTGCCTACACTTTAAACAGTTGAGCGGCGAGATCGCTAGCAAGGTGCTATTTCAGAGTTTGGAATAGTGATCATCAGCTGCATTTTGAGACCCAAAATAAGATAACTATACCAAGATGGGGACGGTCAGATGTCAGAGAAATGCTTTATTACGGCGCAAGAATTACTAGAAGATTCTTTTCGTTTAGCGGCACAAGTTTATGAAAGTGGATTTCGCCCGCAGTTTATTGTGGGTATTTGGCGTGGTGGCGCGCCAATCGGTATCGCCGTGCAAGAGTTTTTTGACTTTAAAAAAGTAGAAACTGACCATATTGCAGTGCGTACGTCCTCTTACTACGGAATTAACCAACAAAGTAAGCAGATTAAAGTACACGGTTTGCACTATATTGTTGAAAATGCCAATGCTGGCGACGGTCTGTTAATTGTTGACGACGTGTTTGATTCAGGCCGCAGTATCCATGCACTTAAAGAGAAGTTAAGTGAATTGATGCGTTTCAATATGCCTAAAGATGTGCGCATTGCTTGCCCATATTTCAAGCCTAAAAACACTACAGTGCCGTTAAAGCCTGACTACTATATTCATGAATCTGAAGAGTGGTTGGTTTTCCCTCATGAAGTTTCTGGCCTTTCAGCACAAGAGATTGCAGAAGGTAAAGGCGACTTAAAGAACATTAGAGAGTTGTTTATTTAAGCCTTTCACTAACTCACTTAATCAATTAAATATGATTAAGTGAGTCGATGTAACGTAAAAGCCACCGCGAAGGTGGCTTTTTTGTGATTCGAGATAATTGTTTCTTTACTATTATCGGCTCATTTTAGAGGTTATCAACAGGCACTTTTGTTCCTGTTGAATGGCTTCTTTTAGTGCCCGCTGGGTGCCGTCAGACAGCTGTTCACTGTTGCTCTGCAAGTGTTGTAATGCACTGACATTGCCATAGCTGCAATCCGTTGGGATTAGGTCTTTTGCGTAACTGCGCATAAATACTGGGCCTTTGTCTTGGTCCAACTGCGCCAGTGTGGTTAGTCGCTGCTCTGCAGTGACGGCGCTGAGAGACTTTTGTTCACTGGGATACAGGTTATCCATAATGGTACGTTGCTTGGAGAAGGGGAGATTGGTGTCTTGCTGAATGCGGGTTAACCACTGACGCTTTTTCAGTGCATCTGGGCGGGATACTTCAGCGGCAAGTGCTGATTTCTGGCCCGAATCACTGCTATCCAGTTCACGTTCCTTACGTAGCCAGTACATCGCACTCGGGTGGTCATAGCGGTTTAAATGGCTAATCATCATCCAACGAAGATCTTGATCCAAGGTTAAGCCTTTAATACTGGCTTTATTATTCAGCAAGGCATCAATGTTATTGAGCGCATCTTGGCTTCGTGCAAACGCGATATAATTGGCAAACCAACGTCGCTGAACATCACGATTTTGACTATTTATCATCACCTTTCTAAGGCTCATTTGCTCAATAGCTCGGATAGCTTTTTGTGCATAACGTTGGTTTATTGGAGCCATCTTGTCGAGATAGATGCGCGTCTTAGATAAGCTTGAAAGCACCTGACCTACAATTGTGTAATCAATTTCCCCTGGTAAATTTACCAGTACTGTGCCGATATAATCGTTCAGTGAAAGGCTGCCATCTTCCACGCTATCCCACAAGCTTTGCCAAAGCATAGAGCGTAATAGTGGATCTTTTACTAAACGTAAACTTTGTTTTGCGGTGTTGAATGATACAGGGTCTAAATTAACTTTTACAAAGCCCCAATCTTGATAATTGGGATAGACCAGATCAGGGCAATAAAGGCCCACAAGACTGGTGACATTGGTGGTGCTGCCACTATAAGTCACTGGCATACTGATATTGTGATGCAGTCGGTTACGGCCTTTAGTAAATAAGCCTATTTGAACGTGCTGCTCACGTAATGTCGGTAGCGCGTCGCTTGCAGCTGTCTGATTAAGACTAAACTGTGTGATGCGACCATTTTCACAACTAAAGCTGGCCTGGATACTGTTAACACCGGCTTCATAAAGCCATTGCTGACTCCAAGTGGTGAGATTTTTATTGGCCGCCTTGCCTAAGCTTGTAATAAAATCATTTAGCTCTGCATTCTGATAACTGTATTGAGTGAGGTAATTTCGCACTCCAGTTTGAAAGGCTTTTTCACCCAATAGATGATTCAGTTGTTTGAGGGCTGAAGCGCCTTTCGAATAGGTAATTGCGTCGATATTATCAAAAGCATTTTGTGTGGTGGCGACGGGGACTTCAATAGGGTGAGTGCTAGCTTGGCTATCTAAATGATAAGCACTCTGTTTATTGTTGGCATAAAAGCTGCGCCAAGCATGGGTGAATTCAGTGGCTTCTGCGGTGGCAAGAGTGCCCATAAAGGAGGCGAAACTTTCATTTAGCCACAAACCATTCCACCATTTCATGGTGACGAGATTACCAAACCACTGATGTGCCATCTCATGCATAATCACGCCTGCTAGACGTTGCTTTTGCGTTGCGGTCATTTCGGTATTAAACAGAAAACGACTTTCGCTGAAGGTAATTGCTGCGGCATTCTCCATCGCGCCATAGAGAAAGTCGGGCACCAGCACTTGGTCATACTTTTTAAACGGGTAGGGGATCCCAAAGTACTCATCAAAAAATGTAAGTCCCTGCTGAGTATAAGTAAACCAGTCTTGTGGTGTGACTTGGTCTACAACAGATTGCCGCGCAAATAAACGGAGCGGGTACTTGCCACTGTTATCTGTCCACTGATGATATGGGCCGGCATGCATTGAGAAGTTATAAGGGCTCAACTTAGGGGATTGAGGAAAGCGCCATTGGCGGGTATCGCCCTGTTCTGTTGTTGAAGATTCTCGCATCGCACTGATGACCGTCCACTCTTTTGGCGCGGTGACCGACAAAGTGTAGGTCGCTTTAAGATCTGGCTGGTCAAAGACGGCAAACATCTGTTGGGCTGCGGCGGGTTCGAAGTGGGAGTAAAGATAGACTTTGTCGTCAACCGGATCGACAAAGCGATGCAGCCCCTCGCCGTTGGTGCTATGCGCACGGGTGAATTGAACTTCAACGGTGTTGCGGCCACTGACTAACAATCCTGGATTAAGGGTTATATAACGGTTGTTATAGTTTGGATAAACCTTTTTGCCATTAATACTAAAGTGGCTAATGGTTGCTTGATTGAGATCGAGTGTGAGCGCTTTATTGGTATCACTGAGGTTAAAGTTAACGTTAGTGGTTGCAGAGAATGTCGTGCCCCCCGTTAAGGTAAAGTCCAAATCATAATGCACATCAGACACTCTAGCGGAGCGCTGTGCTGCAGATTGTTGACTAATGTAGGCAGAAGCATCTCGCGTCGATATTGGCTCTCGAGGCGTTGAATTACATGCAGCAAGTACAACAGATATTACAATAACGACAGCAGTATGAAGCAGGTTCAAAACAGCATCCTTTTAATAAGCGATTTAGTGCCAATAGCAACAAGCTGCATACGGTACCTTATTTCAGCGATACGCTGAAGTTAAAATCACCTTGTTGAGCCATTAAAAAAGCCAGCGAGATGCTGGCTTTATTCGGTTGTGCAGTGCTAACTAAGCATTACATGCCTAGGAAAGACTTAGACTTAACTTTGCGGATCTCTTTTTCATCAGACCATTCAATAAGGCCTGTTTCCAAATCCATTAAACGCATGGTCATCTTGTAGTAAACATCTTTAGTGCTGCCATCTTCTTTTACGATGCTAGATAGGTTGCCGTAAAGCATGTACTGCGCGCCAATTTGACGGCCAAAGCTAATGGCTGTTGATGGGTCAACCATACCTGAATTATTTTGATAATCTAGTTGCTTACGTACCGAGTCAACTTTAGTCATATCGATAAAGCGGAACTTGCCAGAGCGTAATAGTTTATTGCTAATGGAGTCAGTAACCGATTCCGTATCAATATGCTCAGAGGTTTTGTTCTTAATTTTATCAACAAACATAATCGGACGGTCGTTAGCGGTCATCGCAACAACAGGTGGGAAGGTCAACATGCTATCAACCATTTTAGCGGCAATAGCCTGTAGATCGGTTGAGCCAAAGTTTTCGTTGACGGTTTCCACTTCCGTGGCATCACCGTATTCAACTTTTGATTGGCACGCCGACAAGCCGATGACTGCCGCGAGAATAAAAATAACTTTTAAATGTTTCATAGTGAGTTCCATACAAGTGATTGCTAAATTATTATTGAATAAAAACGGGTGTAATTGCCAGTATCAATGACCCAAATGAGTGTGGTTCGGCCACTTTTTACCTCAATAGAGCTCGGTGCTGCATTATCGAGCTTAACGGAGTAGTTACCTGCCTTTATGTAAGTGCGGGCAATTTGTGCTTGTTCTGGCAAGGTTAGCCAGCTACGTCTGTCGGCTTGCTCGGTGACGACGTTAAATATTTGCATTGCAATTGAAGCATAATCCGTTTGATTGTTGCGTCGTTTGCTACTGCTTTCTACGCTTTGTGCCATCTCTGATTTTGCATAAACTCGTGCGGCTTGTCTTATCAGTGCGGCAGGTAAGTCTTCTTTTAGTGCTGTAATCGCTAATGCATCAATATTGGCAATAGGCGCTGCAACTAGAACGGTTCCCAGACCTTGTATACGACCCGCTCTTACCGTTTGCTTCGTTGGGAAGTAGGTGGCGAGTGAAGCGGTTTGCCAGTTACCATGTATCGTAAAAGGCACGGTTAGGCTTTTCTTTTCAGGTACAAAGCCACGCTCCAACATCACGATAACTTGTCCTTCTTCCTTTTTTTGCGATATGGCGTCGCCCCAGCGTTTTTTAAACTCGTCGTACTGTGGCATCGACAATTGCTTAGCGAGTCTGACTAAATCTTTTTGTAAGTATGGGTTGTTTGGCGATATTTGCGCTGCTTTACGGTAGTCGATATAAGCGTCATTAGGTTCACCTAAGATCTCATGCAACATACCAGTGGTGTAGTAGCTATAGGCATTTAAAAATGAGCTGGTGGTACTTCCCGCTGCTTTACCGAGTTTATTGACTTCGGCGTCAATGGTGCCATTAGCCATTGCTTGCACTGACTTGTTGGACTTTTGATAGCGTGCTTGCTCTGAACTTTGCAGCTCGTTACTGCGACGAACTTCCACTAATGCACCTTCAGCGTCACCACTGAATAGATAGTTAAGCGCTTGATACTGGTGGAGCATGACTCGCTCATAACCCGGACCTCGGTAGGGGATCACGTTGTCATTAATAAAGAGGCTGGTGGCCGTGGCTCCCGCATCGCTTAAGCTGAGCTTAGCCTTATCATCAAACACTCGATAAGCATTGGCCGCTTGTTGATAGAATGTTTTACTGCCTTCAAAATCGCCCGCTATTTGTGCCGAGCGTCCAGCTTCTTGTGCGTACAGTAAGCCATCGGCACTGGTCACTTCTGATTCCACAATCTTTGCCGCTTGCTGAGGCGTTGCAGAATTGAGCTGCGCTTTTACGGGGGCTATCTGAGAAGGGTAGTTAATGAATACGCTGTTAAATGCACATCCACTTAGACTTAGCATCATGGTTGTCAGTAATAATAAACGTCTCATGCTAACGTCTCGATATAGTGTGCTATTTGCATTGGCTTCCTTGTTTGCTCTGGAGAATGGACCGAGCACTAAAATGCAGTATAAATGATAAAATCAATCTGATAAGAGAATGTATATATATTTACAAAGTTTCATTTATAGCAGCGCACTTTTAACATATCGAATCTGAACGTAACATGAATGCATAACGACTATTACCGTTTAAATATAGCAAGAATTTAAGCTGTTAATCTAGTCGTTGTCGTTATCCATTTGTCACTAGAAGTGTGGCGGTGGTGTTTCGTCTGCTTGGGATGCCATATTACTCGGTTCAGCTGATTGTAATTTATTGAGTAATAAACGTAACTGCTCCTGCTGTATTGCAACCACATCATTTAGCTTGATGAGCTGTTGATTGAGCTCCTCGATGGTGCCGTCTTGGAACGCCAATTTCATCTCTAACTCTTCAATTCTGTGTTCTATATTATCCACGTTTACCTCTGATGGATGGGGAAATGCTCATTGCACTTACTGTTGATTATCGTTAGTTGAAGCAGAGTATACAACGGCTCCGTATATTTGGGGATAGTCGTATTAACAACTTGTCCAACATGTTAGATGGATTGTCAGTAAACAGTAAGCGAAAAAGAAGTTAATAAGTGGTTTATTAACCAATGTCATCATTCAGCTTTGAACTTGCTCTATTCTGTGTTGTCTTTTAAGTGAATCTTTGTTCATACAAGTGCAATAGTCGTTCAGGCTAGTGACAGGCAATGTATGTAATATATTAATCTGTATTGAAAAAGTGGCTAAATCACGGTGACGTCGCTTTTATCTAATCAGATTGGAATAACCTATTTAACTAGTATAAAGTGGTTCGCTTAATAAAAGTAAAGGTTATAGTAACCACGTGTAGATGCTGAGGAAGCTTTAAATGAAATCTATTTATAAATATTCACTAGTGGCTTTGGCCGTTGTTGGTCTTAGTGCTTGTAATCAAGCACAAGAAGCAGTTGCTGCGCCGGTAGAATTGAAAACTGATGCGCAAAAAGAAGCCTACAGCGTTGGCGCGTCAATTGGTACTTATATGGCTGGCCATATCAAGGAACAAGAGGAACTAGGTTTAACTGTAGACAGAGACCTAGTCGTGACTGGTTTCAGCGAAGGCTTGAACAGCGAGCTAAAGCTAACGCAAGAAGAGATGCAAACAGTATTGCAAACCCTTGATGAAAAGCTAAATGAAAAGCGCCAAACACAAGCGGCAGCATTAGCAGAGAAAAGCTTGGCTAGCAGCACCGCATACCTTGAAACAAACAAAGCAAAAGAGGGTGTTGTAACGACCGAGTCTGGCTTACAGTACGAAGTATTAACCGAAGGTACTGGTGAGAAGCCTGTTGCTGCTGACACTGTTAAAGTTCATTATGTTGGTACATTAACTGATGGTACTGAGTTCGACAGCTCAGTAGCTCGTGGCGAGCCTGCAACGTTCCCATTGAACCGTGTTATTCCTGGTTGGACTGAAGGCGTACAGCTAATGTCTGTGGGTTCTAAGTTTAAGTTCGTTATCCCTTCAGAACTAGCTTATGGTGATCGCGATACAGCCACTATTCCTGCTAACTCTACTTTAGTATTTGAAGTTGAATTGTTGGATATCCAAAAAGCGGATGCACCTGCTGCAGAAGCAAGTGCTGCACACGCACACTAATCCCGAATAATATTGGGAACAAAAAAGGACGCTATGCGTCCTTTTTTAATATCTTCAATTTGATGTTATGGCTTTTTCTGCGGTGGAAATAGCGCTAATATTTTGCTGACAGTCGCGTTGGTCTCTTGCGCCTTTTCTTCGCCGCCATCATCAAAAGTAAATTTGTCACTGCCGCGCCAAATGAGTTTTTGTGTTTGTGGATCCAACACATCAATCTGTATGGTTTGGATTTTTGCGGTATCACTCCCCACGGGAACATCAACACTGGTGCCGATTGATGCGCCGCTAGAGCTACCCCATGAGCCTGCACCGAGTCCAATAGAAAAGCCTGAATCTTTGGGTTTATCATCGACTCTAAAACCATAAGTCACCAAAAAATCAGCAGCTTCATCCTGTTGGATAAATCCTTGAGCGATAAGCGCAGCTGCAATAGATTGCTGAATTCTTGCTGCACTGAGCGGATCGGTTGTTTGCGCAGGTTCTACTTGTGAAAACGTCTTTAGCGGAGAGAAGTTGTAATCAAGGTCGTAATCATTCTTTGGAGGGGAACTGCACCCGAGTAGGGCAAATAGCGGTAGTGATAGCAAGCAAATTAATAAGGTTCGTTTTAGTGTATTCATTATTTAGCCTCTTTAATTTAAGGCGTTAAGCCCCATTATTCTTTTGGTTCACTCGCTGATATGAAGACAATAACTTCAATGAGCGTGCTCAACGTTACGCTAATTCAACGTCATTAAGTATGCTGTCTTCTGCTGTTTTGAATCGATAGCATAGTTAATGAAATTGGTATTACCTCTTACATAGTATATGTTTAGAGTATGGAGCAGTTAGAGTTTTTTGAGATCCCCAGCCCATGCATCGGTATTTGCCAAAGTGATGCGAGGGGATATTGCAAAGGGTGTTTACGTAATCGAGACGAACGTTTCAAGTGGCTCGAGTTTTCTGATGTGCAAAAATTTGATGTCATCAGGCTGTGTAAACAGCGTAAACGCCGTCGTCAGCTTGCGATACTAAAAGCAAAGAAGGCGCAACTTATCGAAGAAAGAGCCACAGTCAATCCGAGT
The DNA here is from genome assembly GCF_002836075.1 of Shewanella sp. GutDb-MelDb. NCBI lineage: Bacteria > Pseudomonadati > Pseudomonadota > Gammaproteobacteria > Alteromonadales > Shewanellaceae > Shewanella > Shewanella sp. GutDb-MelDb. The sequence goes on from NZ_PJBM01000252.1 coordinate 30,378, forward strand.
TTAGATTTTAAGGATCAAGCGCCAGACTCACTCGATGTGAGTGATTTTAAATTAGACTAAACGCGTTACCATTAACACTATTAAACGCTTTAGCAGCTCAATTATGGGTGATGCCAAGTTAAGGTGAATTGGGTAAAGCCGGGGTGACTTTTTAGCGATACATCCCCTTGATGACGCTCCATGATCCGCTTGATGATTGCCAAGCCTAAACCATGGCCTTTATTACCATTACAACGGGTATCACTGCGATAAAAGGGTTCGAAAATTTTCAGCTGGTCCTGCGCTAATATCCCTTCGCCATCATCCGTCACACTGAGACATATCTGTTTACCTTTACGGCTAATTTCGACAGTGATCTTTTCGACACCGAAACGTTGAGCGTTGGTGATTAAGTTCTGAAGTGCCCGTTCAATTAACGACGGATCGGCCTTCAGTTGTACTATCTGTTGAGGCTCAATTAACTCAATAGGGGTTGAGTGGTGCGACTGCAACCGTTTAATGGTTTGCTTTGTTAAGCTGTTTAAGTCGCAGAGTTCAAATTGTAGTCCTTCTCGTTGTGTCTCTAAACTGGCATAGGTCAACAGTTCTTGCAGCAAGTCTTCCATCTCTTTTATATCGAGTAACATCTCATCCAAAAATGTTTGGCGCCGCTGCTCATCAGACTCTGGCAAACAATATTGTGGGATCAATGCGAGGGCGAATTTGAGCCGAGCTAGTGGGGTTCTTATCTCATGAGAGACGGCATTTGAAAGGTGTTTTTGATTTTCGATGAGTGCACTAATGTGCGCCGCCATATCATTAAAGGTGGTGGCTAATGGCAACACTTGTGAGCGTTTAGCGAGTTTGATACGGGTATTCCACTTTGCTTGGCCAAACTCTTTTGTCGCGTTACGCAGTGTTTTTAAATCTTTAGAGAGTGGCCACACCCAAATGAGCGTGACAAACGCTAATGAGAGATAAAAGAAGACATTATAAAGGCCACGCAAGCTAGCATCAGGATCAAGTGCAATGGGGCCAGCCATTAAGATTTGTTCGCCTACAGCAACGAATTGAAGTTCATGATTGATATCATACGGCGTAGCGATAACTGCGTGGCTCTGTACCATCTGTTCTTCTGAGAACGCGACTTGGTCGGCATCGAGCAGTGCTAACGGAAAGTCAGGATTGCTGTTAATGCTGTTGAGCATATCTTGTCGCTGCAGCGCGGGTAATTTTGTTAATACCTGCGCCAAAGCGATTAAAGGTGCATCGAGTGCACCCTCTTGATCGGCATTCTGTTTCCAAAAACTATCGAGTGTCCAACCTATACCGAGAAAGCCAAGGCTTAACAGTAAATATAAGCTTAAAAATAGACGCTTCATTTTAGACTAGCTTGAAGATTAGTTATTCCAGGCTTCTGGTGCGAATAGATATCCCTGTCCCCAAACTGTTTTAATTCTGAAAGGTGTTTCAATATTATCACCAAGTTTCTTTCTCAAGCGCGAAATACGCACATCAATTTTTCTATCTTTACCGTCAAAGTCGATATTCAGTAAATATTGATAAATATACTGGCGGCTCATGACTTGTCCTGCTTGAGAAGCAAGTAACCATAATAGTTCAAACTCATGGCTAGTAAGGTCAACTTCTATTTGACCCAGACGAATGGCTTGAGTGTGAGGATCGATACTTAACTTACCAAAGCTTAGACAATGAGACTCAACTTGTGGTGGCTTTGCTTGACGACGTAGTAAGTTATTAATTCTTGCAACGAGTAACGCTGGGTCGACAGGCTTAACTACGTAGTCATCAGCCCCTAGCTCCAAGCCTTTAATTTGATCTTCATTTGAGCTCAATGCGCTCATTAATAAGATCGGCCCGGCAAAATAGTCAGGTAGCTTCTCACACAGCGTTAAACCGTCCATGCCTGGTAGCATAATGTCCAGCAAAATGATGTCAGGTTTATAGTTGATTAGTCGGGTTAATACGGTATCCCCGCGACGCTCCACTTCAACGTGCATTCCATGCGATTTTAAGTAGTCTACGATCAAGTTGGCCAGACGAATGTCATCTTCTACGAGTAGGACTCTATGCGTAGATTGAGAGTTGGTCATTAAAATAAACTCCATGGGTTGCGGTAACGACGCCTTACTTGAGGCGAAGAAGCTTGAGTAACTTTTAATTTTACACCCGCAAGAGTCTCGTGGGTATCTTTGTCTATCATGACAAACTGAATATCTTTGTCTGCACTGACATTGATCGCTAAAGAGTTAACTGCAGGTGAACTATTGCACCACTTCTTAAGTTCTTTGTAGTCAGATATGATGCATATTGAGCGATTTTTTAACAGCTCCCACGTCAGTACAACTTCAGTATTACAAGTTTCTTCATCTTCACTGGTAATACAAATGGTGGGGGATAAGCTCAGACTGGCAGTAAGAGGTTCAAGCTCTTCAGCGACAGCGTAGCCACTGAACGCCGAGTAAAAAAGGAACCACAACCATGATTTTTTTGCTATTGATAACACTGGCGTTAAAACCTATACGCTGCGCCTACAAAATAGGTAGTCGTATAATCTTTGTCGAGCAGAGGGCTATCAACAATTTCATCGGCAAGGTCGGTATAACGTGCTACCAGCAAAATATTCCAATTTTCAGTTAACACATATTGTCCTGTGAATTCGATACTTTGATTCAAAGCTGACTCCGCTTGGTACTTCTCGCTCCAATAGAGGCTCTCACTCGGTCTAATACCATAGTAATAATCAACGACTTGTTCGCTTTTCCAGTCTAACACAGCTGCGAACTCAAAATTCCAACTATCAAGTGGAATATTGTACAACCATTTTAACTGCGCTTCTGTTCCATTATGCACATTAAAAAGATCATGTGTAACAGAGGCTTTGACTATACCAATTCTAGTGTAAAGAAACGCTTCTACTCCGCCAAGATATGTAAAGTTTCTATTTTCGAGTTCATTAGTATCGATCTCTGGCTCTGCCTTGGTTCTCATGGTTGAGATACCTGCAGGCGTTGTCGCTCGCTCAACACTGCTACTTTTGAGAAGGAAAATATTAGAGGGATCCCAGCGATAGAAGAAAGCGCGGTCGGTACTAAACGTGCTCACTACGTTGACGGTATAATTTTCACCTTCAGTAATAGTGTAACCAATACTGCCGTTATCAAAAAACCAACTGTCACCATAGTAGGCAATGGTTGGTGCGGCATAGAGAGGGATATCATCAAAATCTTTAAGCGGGTTTGATTTAACGCCGTAACCGAGTGCAATACCTATATCCCAACGACCAACTTCAATACAGTCGGTGTCGTTGCTGCAAGCATCGTTATTACTAGCGTGCGCAGAAGTTGCAAAAAAGCTAATGCTTAGGATTAGCGCCAATAGATAATGCATAGATTGATATCGACTTATGATTACAAAATTAACAAAAGAGAATATAGAGTATCACTAATCGTTAATCGCATCATGGGGATGAGTGGATTTGTTGCAAAGTGATACAGGTCATAAAGTCATCAACAGGCTAGTCAGATTTGAGCTCCCGCTAAATCTGCAACGACTGACGCAGAATGGGATAAATTTGACGCATTCTAATTAGAGCACTGAATAAAAAGGGTTTATGAATGCAGTTATCGGTACATGCATAGAGCCTAGCTCGATTTTTTAGCTGAATTTAAAGACGTTAACCTCTTAGTGGAGGGACGTGCTTATTGATGTTTGCAACTTACGTTAGCATGAATTTTAAGAGCTTATTCAATTGCCTAGACGTAGTTAATATTTTTGGCTGAACGATGTGGCAGCCTAGCATCGTCAAAACGGTACTAGGGCTCAACGATCGCTTTTAAACGTTATTCATCTTACTGCAGACAAATGCAATGGCCTCTTCATCTAGGCTACGTTTGGATAAGTAATTAACGGTGTTAGCTTGTTTGATTAAAAAGCCTTGTTCTGATTCAGAAATAGACACAACATCTTGCCAAAGAATACTTCCTTTGACATAAAACGAGTCATTAGAGATCCCTTGTTCGTCGATTGTTAGTGTCACTTCATTGCTGGCCGCTTTACTGACCATTTGACGCATAAGCCACCAAGGTTTTTTGTAACGTATGTTTAATGCTTCTAATACGCCGAGTACGATTAAAAACCACGAAGCATAAGCATTGATCCCAGTCAGCAGTAATACAATGCCAATAAGTATAAAGATGATGGCCTTTTTATGAGCGCGTATTGAGGTATCAATGACAACTGACTCATCAAAGCACTCGCTAAAGTGGCTTTTATCTAAAGTATATTGAGTGGTATAGCTGTATTCAGATTTCATTTGGGCTCATTAGTTTAATGCGAAGATAATGCTTAAGGCGCTAATTGGCTATTATACCCTTAAGTTTGCATTTAGTTGATTAACTCAGGCTTAATCAAGCTATATTGAAGCAAGGTTTGGCAATGATAAAGGGGTTAAAAGAGATTATGGCAATGATACCAACAGATTTTGTAAATTATAAATCAACACCATTGTTTGATAAAGACACTGTGCCAAAGATGTTTTTGCATCTGCATAACACTAAAGCAGGCGTGTATGGGCAAATTCATGTATTAAGTGGCACGCTGAAGTTTTATGGTTTTAAAGATAGGCGAGCAGAGGTGGAACAAGAGATCGTTATTGAGGTCGGCCAGACCGCTATTTCGCCACCGCAATATTGGCATAAAGTAGAGTTATTAACCGAAGAAACCCAATTTAGGGTCGATTTTTGGGCGCAAGCGGGCTCAGACATCGTTATTGAAAACCAAAGTGAAAGAGACGCCAGCTAGATCATCAAAGCGTCAATACAGGTTATTTATAATCGTAGGTGTTTGTGCTGATACGTTAGAGTAATTAGTGCTGCGTTGGCTTAATGGCAAGGATGTCACACTTTAATTGGTCAATGATCACCGATGAAGTGTGTCCTTTTAGGTCGTTAATAAAGCCATGATGTTCACCTGCGCCAATCACTAACAGATTTGCATTACACTTATGTGCAATTTCGGGAATAATATGGTCCGGCAGCCCTTGCTCAAGATGCAGATGATCATCTCGCAAATGATACTCTTTAGCCGAATCGATTAGGTGATCCCAGTGATGACTCCTTTGCTCCTCATCAGTAAATAAGCCATGATCTTTATTGACTGACATACTCCAGTTTTTCAGTTGATAACAGTTAAGCAGGTGGATGTCATTTTCCAGTAAGTCTGCGAGTTGCTGTGTATCATCTAACAAATGTTGATTAAGTTCTTTATGGGCAATCGTCGATCCCGCCGTTTCTAGCGCAGTTAAAATGTGCCCCTGTCGTTGCCAACATTTATTGCCAACAATTAAAATAGGCAAATTGCTTTCGCGTAACAGATGCGCTTCGCAACTGGGGATAAGTTCGTTGATAATGGTATTGTGGTGCTGATTATTCATAACCACTAAGTCATAATCACTGGCGTTTGTTTCATTGAGAATAGCCTGATGGTCTTTGACATTCTTGATCACTTTAACGTCTATTTCGACTCCCTGACGTTGGTATTTACTCATTAGTTTATTGACAAATAGCATTGGGTCCAGCGCATTGTTGGGGATCAAACCTAAGCGGCTGAGAAAGTTATTATAGGGTCTATCGACTTTCAATATGGTGACTTTCGCTTTAGTTTTACAGGCGAGCTGTAGGGCTTTATTTAGGGCGAATTGCGTAGCTGAATGATTGTCTATTAGCGCTAACGTATGGTGGTAAGAGATCATCTGAAGTACTCCGTTTTCTTTCACTCCATTTTGAACAACTGTAGACGAAAACCCCATGAACACACGGTTTTCTTCATAACGAATAGCGCTTAAAGTCCGTTTATACAGCGCAATTCAATATACTCAATATTAACTAACTGATTTGTTTCAAAAGCACCACGACTGCAATTACTAAATTCACATAATTTCAAGAATTAGCTGGCGTAAATTCTACGGTTTCTCCTGTTAACAATGTTTAACATGACTTATTTTTAACGGTTCGTTAACCTAGTTGAACGTTGAGATAAACGCCAATTTTCACTGCTGTGTTAACGAAAAAAGCAATCGTTAATTACTCGCTAAAGGCAAAGGTATTGCCGCTAACTCGCTAAGGAGAGGCTATGTTTGTATTTGCTATGGAGTTGGTGTTTTGGGTGCTGTGGGATTATGTGTTGTCATTTGTATTTTGTCTCACCGGGGCATTACTGATCCGTATTTTTAGCTTTGGCAAAACCCGCTACCCTCTAACACCCGTTAGCTATTTTCACCGTCGCAAGTACAAAGAGAAAGACCCATTTAATATAACCTTTATCATTGGATTCTCTTTCTACCTGTTGTTTTTCATACTGGCTATTTGGCTGGGTTAGTGATGATTTTGAGGCATTTCTGTAGTCATTCAAAGTTAAAACAACTGTTTACATTTTATCCATTCAACAGTAGCTTAGCTAAAAATTGCTGCAAAGTTGCTAGATGATATGAAAATAAGAAAAACTATCCTTATCACGGGCGCGAGTTCAGGGCTTGGTCGTGGAATGGCATTAGAGTTTGCCAAGATGGGACGAGATCTAGCGCTGTGCGCACGGCGTATCGATAGGTTAGAAGCCCTAAAGTGTGAGCTTGAAGTGCTCAATCCTAATATCCGTGTCTCTATTAAATCTTTAGATGTAACCGAGCATCAACAAGTATTCGATGTGTTTGATGAATTTAATCAAGAGTTGGGCAGCATTGACCGGATCATTATTAATGCAGGTATGGGCAAAGGTGCCTCAATCGGTACTGGTCATTTTGAAGCTAACAAGCAAACGGCAGAGACTAATTTTATTGGTTTACTGGCACAAGCAGAAGCTGCGATGCAGATTTTTAGAAAGCAAAATGCGGGTCACTTAGTCACTATATCATCGGTTAGTGCAGTTCGAGGCTTCAGGCGAGCGATGACAGTGTATGCGGCCACAAAGGCGGCTGTGACCTCGTTGACCGAAGGGATCCGCATTGATGTGATGAACACCCCAATTAGTGTGAGTTGTATTCATCCTGGTTTTATTCGAAGTGAAATTAACGACCAGGTCGAAAAGGTCCCCTTTATCGTCGATACTGACGTTGGGTGCCGTGCAATGGTCAAAGCGATAGAGGCTGAAAAAGCCAATAGTTTTGTCCCTACATGGCCTTGGGCACTGTTGCATTGGGCACTGCGAGTAGTACCCGATTCGTGGGTCAGAAAAATGAGTTGATCACGTTCACGCAAGTCATCATTAAAGACGTACCACTAAATTTGCAGCACTAATGTGACTCGCCAGTGCGATGATTCACGGTTATAACGGTTAATCATTATAACGATCAATAACGGTTACGTTCACTGGGAATATCGCTAAGGTATTGAACAAACTCAACCTCGTAACCATCTGGGTCAATGTAGTATACATTGCGTCGATAAAGGTCCTCTGCACCCGCTTTATCGACAGGATGGCCTATCGCCGCTAGGCGCGTTATTACAGCGTCTATATCATCGACGACAAAAGCAAAATGAGCCAAGCCGACTTGATGGCCACTCAGATCGCGATTATTGTCGACACCATCATCATTAAACGTCAGATATTGATAATCATCGCCAAAATGGATCCAGTTGCGATCAACCCCATGCCACTGACTCACCCCACCGCCACGTGTCTTCCAATGGGGAAAAATAGCTTGGTAAAAAGCCAGAGTGGTCGGGATGTCTTTTACCACCAAATTTAAGTGTTCTAAATGCATCATAATTTGCTCCTTGCAGCCTGTTTAGTGATTAAGTTTTTACATGCCATAACTGTACTCCTGTTGTTTAGGGTAGGGCATGGCTTCATGGTTAACACGAATTGTTGTTAATGCTTCACTGTATTGCAGCAACATGTGTAAGCAGTAATTGATACGCTCACGTAAGTGCTGATCGCGCTCGCTCATGGGCTCTTCTTGGTTGAGCACCTCTTCAACCTGACGAATAATCAGATGGTCAGGTGTCGCCACCAGTTTATTGTTCTTTAATGCATTCATCCTCAACTCCGCAATCGGGTATGCACCGCTAATGCCACTCACCACCGACACTAATAACGCCGGTTTATGGGCTGTCTCTTGCTTATCACACATCAACAAGAAATTCTTAATGAGCGGTGAGGCCATACCGCCCCATTCTGGTGTTATTAAAACAAGTGCATCTGCGCGTTTAATTTGTTGAGAGATAAAAGGCCAGCGACTACCGTCAACATTTTTGCTCTCGGGCTCACCGTCCCAAAATGGCAACTGATACTGACAAAGCTCAATGTGTTTTACATTATGCGTCGGTAGCATTTGTTGCATTAAGTATTGGGCAACTTTTGCACTTTGCGAGTCCTTACGTTGGCTGCCGCTAACAATCACTAATTCCATTTAAGTAAACCTTTTTGTTTATTAATTTTTATGTAAAGTAATATCTTTACATAATAAAGTAAAGATAAAAGTTTACTTAAGTATGGATTCAGTAATAATGTGCCTTAAGCGTTATAGAGGTGTATACAGAATACCGCCTCTGAAACGAGCACCTTCAAGTAGAATGGGTATATATGAAAACCAGTGACAAAATATTGCAGATGTTAAAGACCCAAGGCGAGCTGACAGCCAAAGTCATCGCAACAGAACTTGAATTGACCACTATGGGCGTGCGTCAACATCTACAAAGTCTAGAACACAGTAGCGATGTGATTTTTGCAGATAGAAAAGCGACTCGTGGCAGACCGACTCGTTACTGGTCCCTGACGCCTAAAAGCAACAGCCACTTTTCAGATCGCCATGAAGAGCTCACGGTGCAATTAATTGATTCAGTGAAAACTATTTTTGGTGATCAAGGTTTAGAGCAGCTCATCGCCCATCGTGAAGAGGCGTCTTTTACGCTATATCAAGCGGCATTAACTGACGCGACAGATCTATCCGCCAAGTTAGCCGTACTGGCTAGATTGCGAACGGAAGAGGGTTATATGGCCAGCGTTGAAGTGAGTGATGATGTTTATTGGCTGCTTGAAAATCACTGTCCAATATGTGCAGCAGCTGCCTCATGCCTCAATTTTTGCCGTTCAGAACTGCAACTGTTTCAGTCGCTGCTAAAAGATGACGCCAGTGTTAGCCGTGAAGAGCATATTATTGAGGGGGCACGTCGCTGCGCTTATAAGATTGTCCCGGTTGACGGGTAGGGGGAAAAAGGTGGAATCTAAACGAGCACGCCTAGATCGATTTATTAGTGTAAAAACCTCCATTAATCGCAAACATGTTCGACTACTACTGGCTAAAGGATTAGTTGAAGTTGATGGTAAAGTCGCACGAGATATTGATCAAATCATCGATGAATTTTCTCATGTTTGTCTAGAGGGCGAAGTATTACAAGCCAACACACCAAGCTATGTGATGCTGCATAAACCGATAGGGGTGGTCAGTGCCACTGTTGACGATAAGCATAAGACGGTGATCGATCTACTGACTCAAAAAGATAAACATAGTCTGCATATTGTCGGCCGTTTAGATCTCAATACATCAGGATTACTGCTATTAACTAACGATGGTCGCTGGTCAAAGCGGTTAATGTCACCAGAGCATAAAGTGGCCAAACTGTATCGGGTGACACTAGAGAACCCACTTGATGTGTCCTACATTAACGCGTTTGCAGCGGGAATGTACTTTGAATTTGAAGATATTACTACCTTACCAGCTAAGCTTGAAATTATTGATGAATATACTGCATTAGTGAGCCTGATGGAGGGGCGTTATCACCAAATAAAGCGTATGTTTGGCCGTTTTCGTAACCCCGTAGTGGGTCTACATCGAATATCCGTGGGCAACATTGTACTCGATTCCAATTTAGTGCCAGGACAGAGCCGATTATTAACCGCAGAAGAAGTGTCTGAATAGCCTCAATAGCGCTTTTTGATAGTATGTTATTCAGTCGCTATCGAAATTCCACCGTCACATTGTTGCGGATCGGTATGATGTGTACCCTATATTTGATTATTATGTTGCAGCTATTAGCAATGATCACTATTTGAGATGCAAGAGTATGCTATATCTATAGCTAAGTATTCAAATAATGACTAAAAATAATGCTTAATGAATCACTGAAAAAGTTGTCTGAATTAGATGTTTTTTGTCTTATCGTGTTTAAGACTCTTTACGAGAATGGCCATGCGAACTCGACGGCAATTGAGTTACAAGTGTCTGCTCCAAAAATTAGCCGTTGCCTTACGTTGTTACGCACAACGTTCAATGACGAACTATTCTACCGTAGACTGCAGGGGCTAAAACCTACGCCCTTGGCTGAACTGTTATATGATCCTATTTGTGATTTTTATCATGCTGTGACGCATATTGAACAGGTCGCATTTGACGAAACTGAATCAGAACTTACTTCAACGCTAAACATTGCTGTTACCCAAGGCATTATGAGGAGTTTAGCGATAGCCATTAGCAGTCATGCCCAGCAAGAGGTTATTGGTAAGATCCGCCTGCAAAGTTGGGAAGCCAATTCTGCTGAATCTATTCATAATGGCGAGCTTGATTTTGGTATTGGATTTGATATTTCGCACACCACTGAACTT